>JAHFAB010000371.1 GCA_023250795.1 Bacteriovoracaceae bacterium | reverse complement strand
CTTATCTGAAAGAGAGAAAAGACAAGGTCAAAGGTTTTGTCATCACTCACGGGCACGAAGACCATATCGGAGCTCTTACCTTTGCATTGAAGGCTGGAATTCATGCGCCGATTTATGCTTCTGAGTTTTCCTCTCTCATGATTCGTGAACGATTGAGGGAGCACGGGTTAGAAACTAGAACTAAGCTCTGTCCTTATAAAATGGGAGATATACTCAAGTTCAAAAGCTTCAAAGTCAAAACAGTTTCGGTCAATCATAGCATTGTGGACGCTGCGGCTTTGATCATTGACACTCCAGTAGGTAGGGTGATCCATACCGGAGATTTTAAAATCGATGCCACTCCTTTTTATGGACAAAAACTGGATCAGAAAATTTTTCAAGAGGCTGGGAAAAAAGGGGTTTTGCTTTTGCTTTCTGATTCAACCAATGTAGAGCGCCACGAACACAATCCGAGCGAGAGCATTGTTTATAAAAAGTTTGAACAGCTTTTTGCTGCAGCAGAGGGTCTGACCGTGGTTGCGATGTTTTCGTCAAATGTGGCGAGGATGGGGCAAGTTTTCAAATTAGCAAAAAAGCTCAGAAAAAAAGTGGTGTTGACCGGTCGGAGTATGGAACAAAATGTGAGATTAGGAATTGAGACAGGATATTTGAAAGAGGCAGAATCTGTTTTAGTCCCATTCGATCAAGTCTATAGCCAAGTTCGCTCTCCTAAAACACGAAAGGACGTGATTGTTTTATGCTCGGGAAGTCAGGCCGAGCAAGGGGCAGCTCTGAGCCGGATGGCTTTAGGGGAGCATAAACAGCTCAGACTTCAGACGGGGGATCTCGTCGTTTTGAGTGCTCGCTCCATTCCTGGAAATGAAAAAGGGATTGGGCGGATGGTGAACCAACTTTTCAAACAAGGAGCTCATGTTTTGCACGAGGCTGTCAATGACATCCATGTCTCTGGACATGCGACGCGGCCGGAATTGAAAAAGATGCTCCAGTGGACGAAGCCCAAGTTTTTTATTCCCATTCACGGCGAGTATCGGCACCTGGTCCATCATGCCCAAGTAGCCGAAGAGACTGGTGTTAAATCAGACCGTGTTCTCAAAGCGGTTAACGGGGATGTCATAGAGCTTACTCCGACTACTTGTCGCGTCGTTGAGCATATCGAAGAGCCGCGAGTTTTAGTCGAAGGTAGGCACGGCAATGACGTTTCCAGACTCGTCTTAAAAGATAGGAGACAACTCGGAGAGAAGGGAGTGGTTTTTTCTCTGATTGTCAGAAACGGAGAGACACGCCAAATTCTTTCGGGCCCAGAAATTATGAGTAAGGGTCTAGTTCATGAAAGCCAGGAGGGCTGGTTAATCGACGAAGCTAAGACGCGTGTTAGGAAAATAGTTCATGAATACGAAGATCAGTTGAGGAGGGGCTCTCCAGAGATGGATTTGCAAGAGACCATCAGAGTGGAGTTGCGAAGGTTTTTTAGCCAAAACATTGGGAAAAAACCGACTGTGATGCCTATTGTCTTGGATTTGTAGTGAGTAATTTCGTGTTAATCTTACTTTACTCATGAGTAATTTCGTGTTAATGTGAATTTACTCATGCTGAGACGCTATCTTTATCCCTATATTGAGCAAGACTTACGTTCCAAAATGGTTTTTTTGGGAGGGCCACGTCAGGTAGGTAAAACAACCCTAGCTCTTACTTTCTTAGGTAGTGGAAACGAAAAGCATCCTGCCTATCTGAATTGGGACAGTCTTGATGCAAAGCAAAAAATATTACGAGGAGAGTTGCCCAGTAGACAGCCGCTTGTTATTTTCGATGAAATTCACAAATTTGCACGTTGGAGAAATCTAATTAAGGGATTTTATGATACGCAAAAAAGCACTGTATCTTTCTTGGTAACTGGTTCTGCAAGACTCGATTATTATAGAAAAGGGGGCGACTCGCTTCAAGGGCGCTATCATTATTTGCGGCTCCATCCTTTTTCTCTGTATGAGATGAACCCAAAAGCCACTGAATCAGATCTCAGTCTACTTCTAAAGTTTGGAGGGTTTCCTGAACCTTTGTTCAAAGCAGAAGAAAAACATTGGCGGCGTTGGCAAAACGAAAGACTGCAACGTATCCTTGTAGGTGATTTGAGAGATCTTGAGCGTGTACGAGAAGTCTCAATGGTCCAACTTTTAGTTGAGTCCTTGCCTGAAAAGGTTGGAGCCCCATTATCAATTAAAAATTTGCGAGATCGCTTGGAAGTTGCTCACGAGTCAGTGAGTAGATGGATTGAAATTCTTGAACATCTTTATGTAGTTTTTAGAATACCTCCCTTCGGTTCGCCTAAAATCCGTGCAGTAAAAAAAGAACAAAAGCTCTATTTCTGGGACTGGTCAGGAGTGAGCGAAATAGGACCTCGATTTGAGAATTTAGTTGCCTCACATCTTCTAAAGTATTGTCACTTCTTAGAGGATACTGAAGGTTATCGTATGGAGCTGCGATATTTGCGCGATACGGATGGACGAGAAGTGGACTTCGTTGTTCTCCAGGGAGGCGTTCCACTTTTTGCAGTCGAGTGCAAATCAGGAGAGCGTTCTGCGAGTCCAAATGCATACTATTTTCGAGAGAGAACAAAAATTCCAAAATTCTATCAAGTGCACTTGGGAAATAAGGATTACGGTGACGAAAATACAGGGGTTCACGTAATTCCATTCAGAACATTTTGTCAGCTCCTAAAACTCTGACTTACGTAGAAATAGATAAACCCGACAAAAATGCTAAAGTTTTATCTTCATCTTCCGATAAGTCCATTGAAAGACAGGAGAAGAGGATGTC
>JAHFAB010000370.1:2297-2828 GCA_023250795.1 Bacteriovoracaceae bacterium | reverse complement strand
TCCTTTGCAAATTTATCGATGGACTCCAAAATCATTTCCACCGTTTCAGAAACCTCTTTTTTAACCCTAGGAAAAGGGAAGATGAGATCTTCACGGATTTGTCCGAAAAATAATGACTTCATGAAACTGGTTTCGCTCATTTGACTCTCCCTATTTGCCCAACCTATTTGGACGACAAATTGTCCATCACAACACGGCTGACAGACACAGGGTTTGACAAATTGTGAAAAACACTAAAGCAGATAGTTTTTTGACCCTGTATAGATCCATTGGCAGTGTTGAAATCATTTGGAATTACCTTAACACCATTCTGAGAAAATCGGAAAATCTTTTCTCTTATTTCGGCACGAAACTTGCTTTGACTTCTTATGGGTCTACCTATGAAAGCATTCATGACTGCAATAAAAGAAAAACTCAGCAAAGCCGTCGTAAGGCTATCTCCATGGGTAAAAAAATATTTTCTGACGTCAAAAAACTATCTCTCTCAACGCGTAATAGCCCCACTAGATCAGAAAACATCTCACTGGAAAA
>JAHFAB010000370.1:0-2287 GCA_023250795.1 Bacteriovoracaceae bacterium | reverse complement strand
CTAGTTCAGCTTTACAAAAGCAAGGTGGCAGATTTTATGGCAAATTATTGACGCTTCTCATTTGCTCTTATTTTTTAGCTGATCTGACGTCTATATTAATCGAAAAAATCATCCCAGAAGCTCCACCTTCCCGACCAGTTCGAATTGGAGAGAGTCAAAAAAAAACCCAGACCATTGATCACTATGGTCCTATTTTTGCAAGAAACCTGTTTAATAGCCAGGGACTCATCCCTGGAGAAAATGTGACTCCTTCAGGGCAAGTGGATCTCAACAGCGCACCTGTCAAAACAACACTGCCTCTCAATCTCATTGGAACACTCATTTTAAAAGATGAAATAAAATCAATCGCAACCGTGGAGGATAAAGCTCAAGCCATCGTTTATCCTGTGAGAGTTGATGATGAAATTCCGTCAAAAATTAAAATTTTAAAGATTGAATCTCGTAAAGTCACCTTCCTCAATATTTCCTCAGGGCGTAGAGAGTTTGTCGATCTTCCAGAAGAACAGCTCGCCATCAATCCAAGAATTAGTTTAGGAACCCAGAAGTCTTCTGGGCCTGGAATAGAAATGCTCGCCCCAAACCAATACAACGTCTCGCGGGCAAAAGTGGATAAAGCCCTTAGTAATCTCAATGAGATTTTCACTCAAGCTAGATGTGTACCCAACACTGAAAATGGAATTTTAACTGGGTACAAATGTTTTCAAATTGTTCCTGGCAGCATTTACGATGAACTCGGAATGAAAGATGGAGATATGATCCAGGGAATTAACGGACAAAATCTCAGCGACCCAGCTCAAGCAATTCAACAACTGACTGGACTCAAAGAATCCAACCACATTGATTTGAAACTCAAAAGAAACGGACAGGTTTTAAATTATAGTTATGACATTCGTTAAGAGGAGTATTTTATGAACACTCAATTGCCGTTACTATTGATGGGACTCATAGCACAAAATGCTTTGGCTGCTCCACCCCAAGCCGCTTCCCCAAAAGGGTTCGAGTCTGGACTCAAGACTTTTACGAATCCAAATTACAATACCTTTGTTGGAAACACAGGAAAAACTATTACTTCTGATGACGACGAAGACGATGGTTTTGATGACGAAGGATTTGATCATGATCCTTCTGCTCCTGCTCAAAAGACTGTCAATAAAGTAAACCAGGATTCTCCACATGCTGCTAATACTCCTTCCATATCCATGGGAGGAGGTACGCCTGGAGGCGTCATCATGCATAGTGAAGTTCAACCTATCAAAATAGATGATGAGTCTGCCATAGGAAGCAAAGAAGTGGTCACTGATTTTAATTTTCCTGATGCTGACATTTTGGACATTGCAAAAACTCTAGGAAAATTGACTGGAAAAAACTTTATTTTAGATAAAGAAGTCAAGGGAAGAATTTCCATCATTTCTAACTCTCCCATCACCGTTGGAGATGCATGGAAGGCTTTTCTAACTGCTTTAGATATTAATCAACTTGCATTAATTCCCTCTGGAAATTACATTCGAATCGCTCGCCAAAGAGATGCTCGCGATAAACAACTCAAAACCTATACGGGAGATTTTTCACCCGATACTGATGCGCTTATTACTCGTGTATTTCCTTTGAAATATCTCAATGCAGATGATGTCCAGAGAAATTTTAGAAACTTCATGCCAGCCAATGCGAGGATCATTCCCTATGACCAAACTAACACCATTATTGTCACCGACACGGGTTCAAATATTGCTAAACTTAGCAAACTCCTCGAAATTTTAGACGTCGAAGGATATGACGCGGGCATCGAAGTCATTTCTGTAAAATATGCTTCTGCTGCTGAACTCTCAAAATTGATCGACACTCTTCTGCCTGGCACCGGTCAAGGACCAAATGCTTCGGGGGGACCCCGTTTTAGCGGGGGCAGATTTGCCGCTCGAAGAACAAAAGAAGGCGGTATTATTAACACCATCATTTCTGACGAACGAACAAATACCCTCATTGTTCACGCAAATACTAAGGGAGCAGATCAGGTCAGAACATTAGTAGCTAAACTGGATCAAAGACTTCCAGCCAATGTAGCTGGTGGTAAAGTTCAAGTCGTTTATCTACAATTTGCTGAAGCTGAGAAAATTGCAAATACTCTTAATAATCTTTCTCAAAGCTCAAAGGGGGCGCCTGGTCCTCAACCCGGAGGGACCGGTGTCAATCCAGTCCAATCCTCACTTTTCGAGGGCAACATCAAAGTTTCTCCAGACCAAGCGACCAACTCACTGGTGATCACAGCGTCTGCTGTCGATTTTGTCACTGT
>JAHFAB010000369.1:2331-2836 GCA_023250795.1 Bacteriovoracaceae bacterium | reverse complement strand
CTTCTTGGTGTTTTGTTGGGCTTTGTGAGCGGTGGGTTTCGTTTACCTCAAGCCTTTGCGTTTGATCCTCCCCCTCCGTTATGGAGTGTGATTCTCTATGCTGCTGAAGATGAAAAAGATCTGTTTCGGCATTTTGATCCAATATTGGAAAAATTAATTTATCTAAAAATGCCCCCTGAGATTGAATTTATTATAGAGGCGGATCAGAAAAATAATGGAGCCGTGCGATATATTTTAAACTCTTATGGATTAGAATCTATCCCCATTCCAGAGCCTGACTCTGCGGGTCCGAAACATTTCTCTGAGTTTTTGGATTGGGCTAGAAAAAATTCTCGTGGTGAAAAAATATTAATGGATGTTATGGCTCATTCTTGGGGTTGGAAAGGGTTGATTCAGGATTTTTATGTCCCGGGTCACTCTAAAATCAATACAATGATGCCTATCAGGGAGTTTGCACGAGTTTTTAAAGACTCAGATTTTCACCCAGATATTCTATTTTTAGATA
>JAHFAB010000369.1:0-2321 GCA_023250795.1 Bacteriovoracaceae bacterium | reverse complement strand
TATCTACTCGTTTCTCAGCGGGAAACTCCCTACAGTGGATTGTCTTATTTAGGACTGATTGAGTTATTGGGAAAGAAGGATTTATCCACAGAGGAGATTGTTCGGGCACTTCCAAAAATCTATGTCGAGCCTTATTCTCGACGCGGAAGTTTAGCCACGAGAGAAGGCGAATATGATGTGGTCACAATGGCAGCCATTGACACAGCGAAGTGGTCTGCTTTTAGGGAGGGGTTTAAAAAACTTGTATACAATCTAACTCAGCTTGGATTTCGAGAGTATTTAACAACGAATCCTTCCTGGCCCAAACTGATTTCTGATGAGGATGGGAATACAGATTTTCTAGAACTGCTGAAAAGGCTCAGATTCTTTTCAGATGAATTTGGCTTTCAATTAGAATTAGAACAACTGTTGAGCATGATTGGTTACCCAGAAACTCAAGCTGCCAATGTTATGCAAGAAAAAGTTCATCTCTCAAAGGGGAGTGTTTTTGCTCTTCTCATCGATGCAGACGAATTGATCTCAGAAAAAAAGGTTCTGAAAGTTCTAAAAAAACGTTGGATGGCCATGAATCAAGATCAGAGTTTGCCTAAAAATCTTACTTATAAAATGCAGAAAATAAATTCGGAGCTTTATTTTTCAGTCTCAGGAGTGGCAAAAAGGGATCTAGATCTTAGAGTTTGGTTGCCTGGAGCTTTGAGTGTAAAGGTCCAGATCGAAGGGAAGGTGGAGCAAGTATTTACTCGAGACCAAGACTATACTTATAATGATCATTTTTCTGCTTCTAGTTTTATGCTGAGTGAGGCACATACCCAAGGGGCACCGTTTATTCATGGGATTGGGATTGGTTTCAAACCCTTGATGGACAAGAAGGAAGTACGTGGAACTGATTCGATCACAGGAGCCGTTGGCCCTGCGTTTTATTTGGAAACCGAGTGGAGTCGGAGAACAGGGTGGGGAGAACTGATTTTGCTCAATAGAAAGGTAGAGGATTTATGAAATTATTTGTAGCATTAAGTGCTTTGTTTGTCCTGGTTCCTCAAGCGTTTGCTGTATCTTATCTGGGTTCAATCTACGAAGAAGGTTCAAATAAACAAAAACTTATATATCGAGTGAAACGGGATGAAGTTTTAAACTCTGATTTATCAAAAATAGTGTTTTCTGATCTCCTCGGAAAAGAAGTAGTAAGCGAAGAGTTAATCCTGGAACATAGCAAAATTTCTAAATATCTGGTTCATCACAAACAATTAGGCGAAGAGAGATCGATGGAAGTAAAAGAGGGAAAGATCTACTTTCAGGTTACTAGAGAAGGGCAAGTTAGTAAAGATGACGAAAAGCTTACAGATAATCTCGTGGTTGGGCCTACGATTGTGGATTATCTTAAAAAAAATTGGTCCTTGTTATTGAGCGGTAAAGAGGTAGAAGTCCGTTATGCTGCTCTCGAGAGAAAAGAGACAGTTGGGTTTAAATTTTTTGTGGATGAAGAAAAAAAAGTAGATGGAAAATCAATAATTGTTGTCAAAATGAAACCCACGAGTTTTATTATCGCTGCTTTAGTCAAACCACTGCTTTTTACATTTGAAAAAGACACAGGAAAACTTTTAGAACTCAAAGGCAGAACTCTGCCGAAACAAAATGTCAATGGTTCATGGAAAGATCTCGACGCAGAGGTGGTGTATTCTTATACGCCCTAAAATTGAACTCGTAACTTAATTGTCGCAGAAATCATCCGTGATTCTTGCGGCCGACATCCCTGTCGTCCGCTTTTAGCGACAATTAAGTCACGAGTTCAATTTTAGGGCGTATAAGAATATACAACTATTGCGATCGCTTCAAGTCTTTGACCACTTCTTGTGCAGTTCTCCTAGCATTTGCCATAAGTGTAAACGTCAGTCCCTTTGAGGGAAGAAATTTCCAGCAAGCTCCGTCTGCTACAAAAACATCGGTCGTACCGCGGAGCCTTCCATTAGCTTCACAAGTCAGAGGTTTGTTTTCTTCAGAGTAGGGCAGTGTTCCTGCATAATGGATACTAGCTCCATGAGCGGGGCGATTGATACCCATAGGGATGCATTTGAGAGAGAGTAGGGATCTGATAAATTTTCTCTCATTTCTTGCAATTGATTTCTTTTCTTCTTTTGTCTGTTCGTAATGAGCTTCTAAAATGTCTTGATCTGCATTCTTTTTTAACTTGAGCCATTTCAGTGGACTTGGCTGATCTGAAAAATGAACATTGACACAAGTAAAAGAAGTGATCATGAGGCGTAAGAACTGAAGGCCTAAACGAGGAGGTAATGGAATGTTAGATAAGAGTCTAGATATCAAAA
>JAHFAB010000368.1 GCA_023250795.1 Bacteriovoracaceae bacterium | reverse complement strand
ATAATTTCCCCATAGCCATCAGGAGCAATCAGATCACAGCCCAGAGCATAACGCCCGGTACCCGTAACACCAGGGCCACCCACCGTATCAGACTGTTTGAAGTAAAAAGCTTTGATCTGTGAAGGCATGTGATGAACAAAAACTGGTTTGTGAAACTCTTCTCCCAATGCTGCCTCATGAGGAGCTCCAAAATCTTCTCCCCAAGCAATAGGAACTCCCCTTTTTTCTAAGATCTTCAGCGCTTCATCATATGAAACTCTTGGAAACGGAGCTCGAATGGATTCTAGCTTGGAAAGATCCCTTTCTAAAATTTTGAGTTCTTCTCCTCGCTTGGACAAAACAGATTGCACTATATGTTCTATAAACTGCTCAGCCAACTCCATATTGTCTTCTAAATTGTAAAAAGCCATCTCAGGCTCAACCATCCAAAACTCTGTCAGATGTTTTCGGGTCTTTGATTTTTCAGCCCGAAAAGTCGGGCCAAAAACATAGATCTTTCCAAAAGCCATTGCCCCCGTTTCACCATAGAGCTGTCCAGATTGAGTGAGGTATGCTTTTTCGTCGAAATAAGGCGTGGAAAAAAGTGTCGAAGTTCCTTCGCAAGCACTGGGAGTCAAAATCGGAGCATCAAATCGAATAAACCCTCGCGAATCATAAAACTCACAAATGGAACGAATGATCTCAGAGCGCACTCTCATCGCGGCCCACTGACGAGAACTTCTCAGCCAAAGATGCCGATTTTGCATCAAAAACTCAACGCCATGTTCTTTGGGAGAAATCGGGTAAGGCTCGGCCACTTGATAGATTTTTAGAGACTGAACTCCCATTTCATAGCCACCGGGAGACCGTGGCTCTTTTCGCAGTTTCCCTGTAACTTCGACAGAAGATTCTTGCGTCAACTTATCAAATTCTAAAAAAGATTCTTCAGAACACTCCCCTTTGAAAAGAATGCATTGCATGAGTCCGGTACCGTCTCGCAGGATTAGAAATTTAATTTTTCCAGAACTTCTCTTATTGTAAACCCAACCCCTCGCTGTGACGATCTTGTCTTCATTTTGAGACGCACTTTCAATATAAAAACGCTCTGACATAATCACACTCCATCAAAAGAATCTCAATACTCTCTGGCGAATTGAGCCAACGTCCGAACATAAGCTCCACTCGCCCCCTTCTTAGGATAATATGAGACGTGAGATATATTATAAGCAGTCGAAGCAATATCCAAATGAGCCCACTTAGTTCCTTTTCGTATAAACTGCTTTAGAAACATCGCTCCACGAATCGTTCCACCATTGCTATCATTGACCGAGTTTTTTATATCTGCATAATCTGACTTGAGATCATCAAAATAATCGTCAAACAAAGGAAGTTGCCAAATTCTTTCGCCATGAACTTCGCCTGATTTTTTCAAAGATTCCATTAGGTTTTCATCGTTTCCCAAAATCGCACAACAGTATTTTCCTAGAGCGACTGAAACCGCACCCGTCAAAGTGGCAGCGTCGATCACAACGTCTGGCTTATAATCCTGAGCTAAATCGAGCGCGTCTGCTAAAACTAATCTTCCCTCAGCATCGGTATTAATAATTTCGACTGTTTTTCCATTTCGAGCCGTAAGAATATTGCCAGGATTAATCGCACCGCCATCGGGCATGTTTTCGGTAAACGCCAAGACAGCCACAATCCGATTGGGTACTTTCCACTGACTGGCAAGCACAGTAGCTCCCATCAGAGTCGCCGCCCCTGTCATATCGTGTTTCATCTCTTCCATTCTCAGAGAGGGCTTAATCGAAATCCCCCCAGAATCAAAAGTCACGCCTTTGCCAACAAATGCGATTGTTTTAGGATTTTTTATCCCCTTTGGAATGTATTCTAAAATGACAACTCTGCCTTCTCTCTCCGAACCTTGACCCACGCCTAAAAACAATCCCATTTTCTCACGCTTAGCATCGGCTTCCGTCAATACTTTGCATTTCAAACCATATTGTTTTGCAAGTTTCTTAGATTCTGAGGCGTAATATTCAGGCGTCCCCACATTAGAGGGTTCATTGGACCAGTCGCGCGTAAGATTGACTGCAAATCCCAACGATTGAACTTCAGAAAGTTCTTTTTCTAATTTCTTCTTCAAAGACTTGTCTGAGGTGAAAAAAATGATTTTCTCAGGGCCTTTTTGTTTTTCTTTTTTTGAATCGGATAGTGTTGTCTTATATTTATCATACCCGTAGGCTGGTAAAATCATCCCCTCGGCTAAGACTCTCAAGCTTCTCACATCTTTTAACAAATCTGCGTGAACACAAATGGATTCTATTTTTTCCTGGATACATTTCTGCCAAATCGAACCCCCCAAAGACCTGATTTTTTCTTCAGAGAGTTCAGATTTTCCACCCAATCCGATCAAAAAGCAGTTTTCCGCCCCCCCTTTTCCTCCAAAACGTAAAAACAGGGTGCTCCCTTTACTTGCATTGAAAGCCTGAGATTTTTTGAGTTTCTGTATCAAATCGGCATACTCCCCTTTTGGGGGCACAGGTTTTTTACTCGAATCCTGAAAAACAGGGATCAAATCAGAATCCCTTCTCCCATGAGCCGATTCGCAAACTTCCAGACTGGGTTGTATCCACATGAATAGTACCTCTTCAGATGGTTTCCGTGTAACATAGGAAAAGTCTATGTTGAAGCGCTATCACCATTTCGTAGGAAGTATTTTTAGAGTTTCAGACGGAACCGTCATTGGGATGGCTTGGATAGTATCATACTGGTTTCGATTCAAACTTCCAATTATCGATGTCACAAAGGGATTCCCCCCTTTTAGCGAATATGCAGCGCTCACGCCACTGGTTGTCATACTTTGG
>JAHFAB010000030.1 GCA_023250795.1 Bacteriovoracaceae bacterium | reverse complement strand
AGACCCTTCGCCCGCTTAAAACCCATTCTTCAGTAAAACATTTGCAGTTAATCCATACATAGACCCTAGCGTCGCATATCCGCGGGTAAAAGGGAGCTCCAGTGGGCTCAAATACATATCGTCAATTTTTCCCGTGATGAGAGGCACCTTTACACAGGTTTGCGTCAGTCCGTTGAGGTTTGCAAATTTCAATATGGATTGAATTTGTTCGGTTCCTTCATGAGGGATAATTTCTGCATCTATTAAGTGCAAAGCAATGTCACTATACTTTCGGGTGGTGCAAGCGAGCTCATCGTTACTATTTAAAAAGTTGAGCGAAAGTTTTTCGTCTTGATTTCTATCGCAATGATCAAGAAGACCCTCCATTGCAGAGGCAAAGAGAGTCACTAGGTCAAGGTCATAGAGATGTACCTGATGCCCCAGAGGAAGAAGGCGCTCATAAACGGTTTGGCAAGAGTTTTGGAAGCCAAACGCCAGGCAGCTTTTATAGGTCCTTGGGAAGTTATGCTCAATGAATGTGGGCAGTGTTTTAAGCAGTGTGTTTCTCGGGATCGTGTCTGTCTCTGATTCTCCTCGTGGTTGAATCAATGTGAGAAAGTTTTTTTGGTAATCACCTAAAGAGTCTACAAAATTAAAAATCGCAGTGATCGCTTTTTGGTCTAAAAAAAGTGAGTTCTTTTGAGCTGGGCCGACCAAATATCCAAGCAGACCAGAAATGATGGTCTCCAAGTGTCTTTTTTCTTCTTCTGTTCGTTGAACCAAAATATCGGTACCAAACAAAGTGAGAAGACGAGCGATACCTTTGAGGTCATATTGGCTGAGAGAAATTCTAGGAAAAGTTTCTTCCACAGAGAGGCCGTGAAGTTTCCTTTGTACGTTGTGAAAGAATCTTTCAAAGATATCCACAGTGTTTAATCCAATCGTGATGAGCGCGACCACTTCGTCGGAGCTGTTTTGTCCCTCAGAGCGGATTAAGCCATCGTGGTCAGTGTCAAATGCAGTGATGACCTGTTCTGCAGTTGCGTCGAAAAGAGAAATTTTTTGAAAGCGAGAACCGCTGAGTGGGGCGGCTTCTCCACCATATTTTGGGTTCTTGATTTGTCGTGCGAGGGCGAGAATTTCTGAGGGGTTTTCAATTAACTCGGTTTCTGGTGGTACACAGTCTGTCCAGCTCAGTGCAGAAGTATTTGAGCAGAGATGTTTTTGTAGTGTATCTACGTAGCTGGGAATTCCACCCAACTCTTTTATTTGATAGTTTTTCAAAATTTCAAAAAGCTTTGGGATTACAGTGGGGTGCAAAGATTCTTCGGTGGATTGAGGATTAAACCGGCGAATGATTTTCAAAGATTCGATTAGATTTTTTGGGGGCTTTGCGCCCAGGCTTTCGACTAGGTCTAGAATAAGCTGAGTAGAAAAAGAATGAAGACCAGATTGATTAAACCACGCAGTGACTGCTTTTTGCGTTTTTTCTAAAGAAGCTTGAACGGCTTTTATTTGGGTGGAGTCTGGGACTGTTTTGATTTCGTTTAACCGAAACTCAAGCCATGGAGCTGCTACCGCAAACTGACTTGGGAGAAGAGCAAGGCAAGATGAAAGTTCATTTGTGTTCCAAACGCCTATGTTTTGTATACTAGGACAAAGCATTCCAAGTGTGTTCAGTGTGGTTTTTATAAGAGGAAGAAATGCTCGATTTATGTCTGGGTCTGATATTTCTAAAAGTGAGAGCAAATTTTCAGATAGAACCTCAGAGGAAATTGAAGAGCTTATTAAATCAAGACCCCCTCGCGCGGCTGCGAAGGTTTTTACAAGGAGTGAGTATCTAAACAAAAATGGGTTTGTTTGTAGCGTACTATAAAACTCTCTTAGGTTTTCTCGGTTTTCTCTTAGCCAAGAAATCAAGCCATTAGTCTGTGTATGGGTAATCTTTTTGTGAGAATCTAACAGTGTAAAAACTGCATGGACCTTGGATAAGTTTTTCTCAACCCCCCCGGGAAGGAGCACGATTTTTTTTCGAATGAGAGTGGTCAGTTCCTCTTCGCTGAGGGTGTCTGGTTTTTCTCCCTTAACATGGTCCCAGAGTTTTTCAGCTTCGTTGGACCAACAGTTCAAAACTTCTTGAGACTCATTTTCAGAACTGGCAAAAACTTTGAGAAAAGCTTTGCATCCGTTTTCAGAAGAGTCCAGGTGTGCAATCTGAGTGGGTGGAGCACGCTCTCCCCAGAGACAACCAGAGAGTATGGAAGAAAAGGAAAGTGTGAGAAAGAATACAAAACTTTTTGCTCGAGTCACCATATGTATTTTAACCCCAAGTCAGTTGAATCTAGATTTCTCCACGGTCCGAAATAACTCGAGTCTTTTCCAGAGATGAGGCTCACAGAAGCAAAGAGGATTAAGTTTTTCATGGGCTCATAAGAAAGGGAAGGTTTTATCCAGCCGCCACGGGGCGTCTTGAGGAAATGTTGTTCAACGCGGAGAGCTGGAGTGAGATGCGTATTAGCGATTGGATAAGTAGCTTCTAGCCAAAAAAGACCCCTGTCGTACGGTGCGTTGTCCCCAGGCTCTGTATCTTTTAATGCGTGCAAAAGACCAGCCTCCAAAAAGGGAAATGGATTTAGTCGAAAAGAGAGAAGTGTTTTTTGTGTTGGGTATTCTTTGACGAGCTGAAGATCGGGCTTGAGAAAAAAATCGGGTTGACTCCACTCGATCGCGCTATAGAAACGCCTAGGAAACGAAGGGCGTATGGTGACTAGTACATGCGCGTCCATGGAATTTACATGGAGGCTGTTTGAGAGATCAAGCTCTGGGTTCACGGAAGGAGCGGCCCATGCAATCGCAGAAAGATTTCCCAAAACGCTGGAGGCACGAACGGCAGCTAGAGCCTGATTTTGAAAAACGATATTTTTTAGGTCCCCACTTTCTAGTCGGTATCGCAGTGGCAAAAGAGCATTATCGTTGATTTGTACATAGGCGGGCGGAGCGTGAGAAAAGCGTGAGCCCGTAGAGCGGTCAGAGTCTGAAAAACTGAGTCTTGGTCCGAGTGTAGGAATAAAAATAGGAGAGTATGCTGCGGAGAAGGTAAGAACTTTATTGAATAAAGCCCCGCTCCACCCCAGACCCACCCAGCCACTGACACGCGGAGAAAGGGCATCCGTTTGATTTTGAGCCCAGTTGGCGCCAATTGCGCTAGTATTTTTTAAAAATGGAGCAGAGTTACCGGCCTCTGCCAATTCCATAACAGGATGTGTTCTCCCAATCCAAAAGTGGGAGTTCTCAGTGGAGTAGAAACGAAAAACAAACGGATCTAGGTCAAAACTCGAATCCCCTTTGTTGCCGGGTTCTATCCAGGACCAGAAATGTGCTTGTCCCCACTTTTCTGTTTTCCATTCGACGCTGAGATCGACTCGCCCGACTGAAGAAGATTCTGTTGCATATTGCTGGGTAGAAGCAGAGGTTTCAAGATTCACGCTTCCGTTTGTGTACAACGAGAAAAGACTCAAGATTAAGAGTTTCATCTGACTGCGCCCCACTGGGGAAAACCATCCCCCATCTAGATTAGCTTATAGAATTGATATCGCATGAAGTCAAACGCTGACAGATTATGCGGGAAGATGTCAGTATCTAACTTCGTATTAAACACTTGACAAGGTAGCTACCAGTAGCTATTATATAAAGATGAAAGCCGTTGGTGTTAAAATATTAAAAAACAAGCTGAGTGAGTACCTCAGACTTGTTAAAACAGGACAAACTGTCTTAATTACAGAAAGAGATGAGGTTGTAGCAGAGATCAGACCCGCACATTATCAGAACCTCAAACAGTCAAACCTCGAAGAGGTGCTCGTTTTAGCTGCTGAAAAAGGGGCTGCAACCCTGAGAAGTGATGATTCTGGGCCTTGGCCAAAACTGCTTGATCTCCCCTTTTCTCTGTCTCTAAGCTCTCAGGAAATCCTAAACTCCCTCCGGAAAGACTCTCGTTGAACCCCCTCTTTGTTGAAACCTCAGCCCTTTTAAACGTCCTTTTTCGAGAGGCGGGGTATGAATCTACATTAGAAAAACTTCAAAACGCAGATCGAATCATTGCCTCTCGCTTAATTCGTATCGAAGCAGAAAGAGCTGTTTTAAGAACCGCACTAGCCCACCCGGAAATAAAAGAAAAAATTAAACTTGAGTTTGAACCCATTCTCAAGAGCTTTTGGTCTAAGTTTGATTTCTTAGAAATAACCAAGGAAATATGTGTTGACGCTGGCGTGATCGCTCCAGAATCAAATTTGCGCTCACTCGACGCTATCCATTTGGCTTCCTTCTTATGGATAAAATCAAGAGACCCAAACATCGAACTGCTTTCGTTTGATCAAAAAATACTGTCTTCCCTAAAATAGCCTATGGAGAACCTCCAACCACGGCAATATTTCCACGGTGTCACCTGCTCTGGGGATGGGCTCTTGGCATGCAACCCAAAATTCTTTTGCGCCTAAATCTTTTTTTAATTTTTTAAAACGATCAAAATTCTTCTCATCAACTCTATTTGAGGATTTTATTTCGAGCAAAATCGGGGGTTGTCGTGGTTTTTCAATAATGAGATCAATTTCAAGCTCGTCCTTAGTTCGTAAGTAAGAGAGCCTGTATCCTGTCTGCAAATACTCATTAAGGCGTTGCATTTCATTTATAAAAAAGGATTCGAAGAGATTACCATACTCCTTGCTTGCTTTTCTCACTTCAACGCCGTTCAATCCAGCAAGCGCTCGGCTTACTCCGTTGTCAAAAAAATAAAACTTTGGTGCCTGTCTTTGGGCCTTACGAACTGACCGATGAAAAGCATCTAAATGAAAGCCAAGTAGAGTGTCTTCTAAAATTTCGTAATAACGAAGTACTGTTTTAGCTTCTGCTTGGGCATCACTTGCAATACTCGACGCATTAATTATTTTTCCGTCCATTTGTGCAGCAACCTCGAGAAACCGAAGAAATGGATCTAGCTTTCTTACAGTCTGCTCTTCTCTGATCTCCTCTCTAATAAAAGTATCAACGTAGGCGTCTAAAATCCTCTTCTTGTCGGTAGGGTCTGTTGCATCCCACAGTAGAGGAAGCGTTCCCCACTGTAGTGCTTGATCAAGATTGAAGTCCTCCCCCAATTCACGCTGGTTAAATGGGAACAAATGGTAAATCATGGCACGCCCTCCCAGTAAGTTTGCGCCTGCACGCCGGAGTTTCCGTGCGCTTGAACCAGTCAACGCAAATCTCAGCTTCTCTTCTTCAATCTTACTGTGAACAAAATTGAGAAGCTCGGGAACGCGTTGAATCTCGTCAATAATAATCCAATCTCCGGCTTTTCTTTTTTTAGGTAACATAGTGTTTAGGGTTTCGGGCCTCTTTTGCAGCTCTCTAAAAATGTCTGACCTTAATAAATCAAACCGAGGGACTTTCGGTCCAAACCGAGTTTTGAGTAAAGATGTTTTTCCTGTACCACGCGCCCCAAACAGAAAGAAACTTCTGGATTGAGCCGGTTTCAGTGTTCTCTGGATCATATGTCTAATTTTAACGCGATTTTAGACATAAGGTCAACTAGATTTATGTCCCGTCAGATATAGCCTACCCCCTCCTACAAAACCCCAGCTTGACCACTCTATTCCCACCGTGTAATTCATCCCCTATGCAAGTTTGGGATGTTCTTGTTATTGGAGGTGGTCACGCAGGTTGTGAGGCCGCGCATGCTGCCGCAAAAATGGGATGTAAAACTGCGCTTGTGACCCTAAACCCAGCGCGTATCGGCTTCATGTCTTGTAATCCAGCCATGGGTGGGCTTGCTAAAGGACAATTGATCAAAGAGATAGACGCACTCGGTGGGATCATGGGGGTTAATACTGACAAGACAGCCATACAGTATCGAAGGTTAAACTCAAGCAAAGGTCCGGCGGTCCGCTCTTCCCGCGCCCAGTGCGACAAGGCACTTTATGCCGAAAAGATGCAAGAGGCTTTATCGATTCTTCCAGGTCTCAAGATTCTTTCGCTAGAAGTGACAGAGATCTTAGTCGAGAAAAACAGAGTGGAGGGCGTTCTGACTCGAGATGGGTCTCGCATTCATGCACGATCTATCATTATAACCTCTGGAACTTTTCTTCAGGCAATCATGTTTACAGGGTTTGAAAAAACCCAAGGGGGCCGGGTGGGAGACAGCGCCTCTTTGGGGTTGAGTAAAAGCTTAACTGTACTTGGGTTTAAGCTTGGGCGTCTAAAGACAGGAACTCCTCCCAGACTTCATCGAAAGAGCATTGATTATAGTCGTTTGGAAGAACAGCCCGGTGACCCACAACCTGTACCGTTTTCTTTTTACTATAAGCCAGATCCTTTTCCAGTATTACCCCAAGTGAACTGCCACATTACTTATACAAACAAGCAAACACATGATATTATTGGAGAAAACTTTCATTTATCCCCCATGTACACGGGGATGATTCAGGGGATAGGCCCGAGGTATTGTCCTTCGATCGAAGATAAGGTCAAGAGGTTTGGTCACCGAGACAGACATCAGATTTTTTTAGAGCCCGAGGGATTAAACACAGATGAAGTTTATGTGAATGGAATTTCCACCAGCCTCCCCAAAGAAGTTCAGGAAAAATTTGTCAGATCCATCGTGGGTTTGGAGAAGGCCGAATTTATTCGATTTGGCTACGCGGTAGAATACGACTGTGTTAACGCGACGCAGCTAAAATCTACTCTAGAATCTAAAGACGTTCAGGGACTTTTTTTTGCAGGACAGATCAACGGAACTTCGGGATATGAAGAAGCCGGGGCACAAGGAATTATTGCAGGAATTAATGCATCGCAACAATCTATGGGAAGGGGGCAGTTTACTTTATCTCGATTAGATGGGTACATCGGGGTTCTGATAGACGATTTGGTGCTCAAGGGCACAGATGAACCCTATCGAATGTTCACTTCTCGTGCCGAATATCGACTTTTACTCCGAGAAGATAATGCAGACTTGAGATTGAGTGAAAAAGGGTTTCGGCTTGGGCTTTTGGACGGGGCTTCATTTCAAATGTTTGAGAAAAAAAGCGCCGCTATAAAAGAATATTCTGAAAAGATAAAAAATCACTTTATTCTTCCCGTTGAACTAGTCAACGCTTGGTTTCAGTCGCATGGTTGGAATGCCCTCAAAGATCGGGTTTCTGCTTCGCTTTTACTTAGAAGGCCCGAAATTTCTTGGAAAGATCTCTGCAGTTTGGGATTTCAGGGAGAAGGAGCTTCGGAGGAAGTTCAGGAGCAGATTGAAATTCAAATAAAGTATGAGGGGTATATCCAGAGAGATTTAGACTTATTGGAGGGTGTTCGCAAGAGCGAAGATCTCAAAATCCCCCTTCAGTTAAACTATGAAGATATTCCCGGCCTTTCTAATGAAGCGAAAACTCGTTTAAAAGAAATCCGCCCCGAAACCATTGGGCAGATGACCCGCTTGAGTGGAATTACCCCCGCCTCAGTTGCAAATATGATGATTTTTTTGAAAATGAGTGCTGCGAAATCTAAAAATCACCCCCCAGCCCCCGCACTTTTATAATTATGGATACAATTTTAGGTCTTCTCGCTCAAAAAGCTCCGAATTTAGACGAAATAACACGAGAAAGAGTCTCTACTTTTAGAGATTTGGTGGTTTTAGAGAATGAAAATCAGAATCTTACGCGCCTTCTTACCCCCGATGACTTCTACGAGGGGCATGTTTTGGATGTTTTAGAGCTATTGAAAGTTGAAAATCTAAAATTTCCCGCTCTTGACCTGGGTTCTGGTGCTGGAGTTCCGGGGTTGCTTTCGGCCTTGATACAACCCCAGAAGTGGATTTTGTCAGAATCCGAGAAATCTAAGGCCGGGTTTCTAAAAAGAACCGTGGATAGTCTCGCCCTTTCTGAGTTTGTGACCGTTTTTTCGGGTCGAGGAGAAGAGTATCTAAAAAATAGAAACGTAAACTCGGTTGTTATTCGTGCAGTGGCGTCTTTGACAAAGATTTTTTCGTGGATAGGCAATTGTTCCACGTGGAACAATTTGATTTTACTCAAAGGTCCGGCTTGGGAAAAGGAATGGGCAGAGTTTTGTCAAAATCAACCGTGCATACCCCTCCGAATTGTCGAAAAAAGAGAATACTGTACCGGGAAAGAAAAAAAACAAAGAATTATTCTATGTCTTGAGCGTGTTCCACGTGGAACATTTTGAACCCGTCAGTTTTTAATGAATTAAGTGAGGTTTGTTTTTAAAATATATGGATGAGTGAGGCTTTGGGAGGACATGGATGTCCACAGCCCAGGGGGGGCGTGAGGGTCCCAAGGCAGGATGCCGTGCCGACACCTCAACCGTATATTTTAAAAACAAACCTCACTTAATCCACTAAAAACTGATGGGTTACTAAAAAAACCTCTTGATCCTTTGAGTATTCGCCCTTAGCCTATTTGAGGGGGTATCTATGGGAAAAATTATTGCAGTGGCTAACCAAAAGGGTGGAGTTGGGAAAACCACGACCACAGTCAATCTCGCGGCTTCTCTTGCCATCGGGGAGAAAAAAGTTCTTGTATTGGATTTTGACCCTCAAGGCAATGCTTCTTCTGCGCTAGGGATAGATCAAGCTTCTTTGCGTGGAACGAAAAAATCAGTTTACCATGCACTCATTGGCCAGGTGGAACTTTCTGAAGTGATTCAGTCCACAGAGGTGGACTCACTTTTTATTGCTCCAGCGAATGGGGATTTGGCTGGGGCTGAAATTGAACTTGTTTCTGCTATTGCGAGAGAGTCTAAGCTCAAAAAAGTCTTAGAAACGGTAAAAAATCAGTATGATTTTATTTTGATTGATAGCCCGCCCTCTTTAGGGCTTTTGACCGTCAATGCTTTGACGGCAGCAGATAGTTTTTTAGTCCCTATGCAATGCGAATATTTCGCTCTAGAGGGGTTAAGCCAGCTATTACACACTGTGTCATTGGTAAAGCAAAGCCTGAATCAGGCGCTCGTAGAAGAGGGGATCGTTCTTACCATGTTTGATGGGAGAAATAATTTAGCAAATGAAGTAGTCAAAGAGGTCAGGGCGCATTTTCATGGAAAAGTTTTTGAGACGGTGATTCCAAGAAATGTGCGTTTGAGTGAATGCTCGAGTTTTGGGAAGCCAATCATGCTCTATGACATTGATTCTAAAGGATGTTTAGCATATCTCAACTTGGCAAAAGAAGTATTAGCAAGGAATCAGCCGCAGCCCTTGACCACAGAGATAGAGTTTACAAAGGAAGAAGAGAACAGACCGGGACCTGCGTTTGCCGAAGGCATGGCATCATAAATAAAGGAGAAAACCAATGGCACAAAAACAAGTCTTAGGAAAAGGGTTGGCCTCGTTATTACCTGGAGCTGGGGTAAGTGCCGGTGCCCCACTGGAGTCAGATGGGGCCGTGGCTGCTGGTCCAGCAACGACGGTGCAACAGCAAGAAATGGGGAGTCGAGATCGGCATATGGGGATTAGCATGTGTAATGTGGAGGACATCATTCCCAACCCCTATCAGCCGAGAAGGGATTTTGACGAACAAGCTTTAGAAGAGCTGGTTCAGTCCATTCGTTCGAATGGCATCATTCAACCTCTTGTGGTGAGAAAAAATGCACAAGGAGAATACCAGCTGATCGCAGGGGAGAGAAGACTGAGAGCAGCCAAGAAAGCCGAATTGAAGCAGGTGCCCGTAGTCATTAGAAAATCCACTGATCGCGAAGCACTGGAGATAGCACTGATTGAAAACATTCAGAGACAAGATCTGAACTGTATAGATGAAGCGTTGGCCTACTTGCAGCTGATTCAGGATTTTTCTTTGACTCAAGAAGAAATTGCAGAGCGGGTGGGGAAAGACCGAGCTACCGTTGCCAATTCATTACGGCTTTTGAGACTGCCTGAGGCCATCATTGAGGATTTGAAAAGACAGATCTTAAGTTTTGGTCATGGGAAAGCACTTCTTTCTCTCGAAGACAACGAAGCAAAGCTAAAGTTGCGGGCTAGAATTATTGAAGAGAAACTCAGTGTCCGAGCGACAGAAGCGTTAGTAGAGGCGTTTAAAGAAAGTCGAATCACAGATAAAAATGCGACGGGAGTTGATAGTCTTATAAACACACCTTTGAAAAACAGATTTTTAACATTGGGACAAGAGTTGACTCGACTTTGGTCTGCAAAAGTGATCTTCAAGGGGGGAGAGGTGCGGGGAAAAATCGTGATTCAGTACTCTTCGCGAGAAGAACTTGACCGACTTGTTGATACCATGCAATGCAAGGACCTATGGCTCACACAAAAAACCTCACCGTCCCGGTAAACAATTTTTCGGTCACTGGTGTCATTGATCAGGGCTGTGAGTTTGAAGGCAAGCTTTGCTTTCAGGGAACAGTTCGTATTGGGGGTACGTTTCGAGGTGAAATTTACACGCCTGATATCTTAATTGTGGGAGAGGGGGCCCGAGTGCTTGGGCAGATTGACGCTGGAACAGTCATCATGAGTGGAGAAGTGATCGGCTCGATCAAAGCAAAGCATCGAGTGGAGATTCATAAACCTGCTATTTTTAGGGGGGATATTTTCACTCCAAGTCTTCAAGTTGATGAGGGAGTTATTTTTGAAGGAAGCAGTAAGATGGTTCAACATGTAGAAAAAGTCCAAAGCAAGTGAATTCTCAGTTGAACTCATTTCCTGCACATGTTAGCACCCAAAGTACACCGGTAAAGAGATCTACAATGGTGTTGGAGACGTAAGAGTGGAGCAAATTTTAGAACAGCTTGGACTGGACAGGACTTTTTTTTTCCAATTCGTGATTGTTTTGGTTTTGTTTTTTCTTCTTTCCAAAATTTATTTCAAACCATTTTTAAAACTATTCGAAGCTCGCCATAAAAGAACCGTCGAAGATCGAGAGGCGGCAGAAAAACTGGTGGCGCAAGCTCAGGCCAAACTTGAGGAGTATACGAAAAGATTGAGTGAAGAGCGCCAAGGAGCACGTAAAGAGTATGATGCGGTTTTACTTGAAGCTAAGCGTGAAGAGTTAATGTTGCTCACACAGGCAAGAGATGAGGCTAAGAAGCTCACTCAAGGGACTTTAGAGTCGATAGTAAAACAAAGAGATCAGATAAAAAAAGAATTAGAAGCAGATGTTGACAGTTTGGCGAAAACGCTTTCGGACAAACTGCTCGTGAGAA
>JAHFAB010000367.1 GCA_023250795.1 Bacteriovoracaceae bacterium | reverse complement strand
TGATAGTTTTCCGATATCGTTTGTTTTCATTGTACACCTCTTTTTTATAAGGGGTGTATAGCATAAATTTTATTAAAAACTACTAAAAAAAGGCTTTTATATAAAATAATTTTTCAAATTTTAGTCGAGTTTAATTCTTTCTAAACAGTTCTAATTTTTGGAGTTACTCTTTTTTCTTCACTCGAGTGGGGTGCACGACCATTTCCCCCTTGCGCAAATCCCACCCCGTGGCATACAAAAAAGCCACGGAGATTTATTTATGAACGAAGTAGTCATAGTGGGAGTTGCGAGAACACCAGTCGGAGGTTTCCAAGGGGCGTTAGCCTCAGTCCCAGCACCCAAATTAGGTGCGATCGCAATCGAAGCGGCGCTGAAGCGTGCAGGGCTTTCGCCCGATTTAGTTTCGGAAGTGATCATGGGCAATGTGCTGACCGCTGGAGAAGGGCAGGCGCCCGCGAGGCAAGCCGCGATTTTCGCGGGGATACCGAAATCAGTTCCGGCGGTGACGGTCAATAAAGTCTGTGGGAGTGGGATGAAAGCCGTGATTTTAGGCGCGCAGGCAATTGGACTCGGAGACTCAGACGTCGTTGTGACAGGCGGAATGGAAAACATGAGTCAATCGCCTTATCTCCTCCCCGGCGTGCGTTCAGGGATACGCATGGGGCACCAAACTTTTGTAGACTCTATGATCAATGATGGGCTTTGGGATCCGTACAATAATCAACACATGGGAAATTGCGCTGAGCTCTGTGCACGTGAGAAATCTTTTTCCAGAAAAGAGCAAGACGATTATGCGGCTCAGAGTTTTAGGCGTTCGCAAGAGGCGCAGAAAGAAAACCGTTTTAAATTTGAAATCGTCCCTGTGCCCGTAACCGGCCGAAAAGGAGATTCTGTTTTAGTCGAGGCAGATGAGGGACCCAATCGCGTGCAGTTTGATAAAATCCCTACGCTTAAGCCAGTGTTTGATAAGCAGGGGAGTGTGACGGCTGCGAATTCGTCGACCATAAATGACGGGGCTTCGGCCCTGGTGCTCATGTCAACCGCGCGTGCAAAAGAGCTTGGCGTCAAGCCATTGGCAAAACTGGTTTCTTACGCTGGATTTGCACAGGCGCCAGAGTGGTTTACGACAGCGCCCGCCGAGGCGATGCGAAGGGCGGTGAAGAAAGCAGCTTGGACGGTAGAAGAAGTGGATTTGTTCGAAGTAAACGAAGCTTTTGCAGTGGTGGCCTTGGCAGCGCAGAGGGAATTGCGAATTCCAGATTCAAAATACAATATTTGGGGTGGGGCAATTTCGCTCGGACATCCCATAGGCTCAAGTGGTGCTCGCATTTTGGTGACTCTCGTCTCGGCTCTCCGTGATCGAAAGTTGAAAAAAGGGGTTGCGGGGATTTGCATCGGTGGTGGAGAGGCCACGGCGGTCTGCGTTGAGCTTTTCTAAAGGGGATTGCAAATGAATAAAGTGGTGACAGACGCGAAGGTGGCCATCCAAGATATTGCAGATGGAGCAGTTTTAGCGCTCGGAGGGTTTGGGCTCTGCGGAATTCCAGAAAACTGCATCGCGGCTCTCGTTGAGAAGGGTGTGAAAAACCTCACCTGCATTTCCAACAATGCGGGGGTAGACGATTTTGGAATTGGGCTCATGCTTCAAAAACGCCAGGTCAAAAAAATGATCTCGAGCTATGTTGGAGAAAATAAATTGTTCGAATCTCTCGTACTCTCCGGAGAGCTCGAAGTCGAGCTCACACCGCAAGGCACTTTGGCTGAAAAACTGAGAGCCGGCGGAGCTGGAATTCCTGCGTTTTTTACACCGACTGGGGTAGGGACAAAAGTGGCTGAAGGCAAAGAAGTGCGTGAGTTCGGCGGTCGAAAATATGTTTTAGAACAAGCTCTCAAGGCTGATTTTTCTCTGGTCAAAGCATGGCGCGGAGATCCCATGGGCAATTTGATCTTTAGAAAAACCGCTCGGAACTTCAACCCAGTGGTTGCAGTCGCAGGAAAAATCACGATTGCGGAGGTAGAAGAGTTGCTTCCCGTCGGGATGCTGGATCCTGATCAGATCCATGTTCCAGGAATTTATGTAAAACGGATTTTTCAAGGCCGTGGTTACCAAAAAAGAATTGAAAAACGAACATTATCTCAATAGGAAATATTTATGGCTCTCACGCGAGAACAGATTGCTCAGAGAATAGCACAGGAACTCAAAGAAGGTTATTACGTCAATTTAGGGATTGGGATTCCCACACTGGTGGCCAACTACATTCCCAAAGGGATGACTGTGATTTTACAAAGCGAAAATGGACTCTTGGGCATCGGTCCTTATCCGAGCGAAGAGGCAATGGACGCTGATCTGATCAACGCAGGCAAGGAGACGGTCACTGCTTTGCCAGGAGCTGCGTTTTTTTCCAGCGCGGATTCCTTTGCAATGATCCGAGGTGGGCACGTGGATCTCACAGTGCTGGGAGCGATGGAAGTAGACGAGAATGGCGATCTGGCCAACTGGATGGTCCCTGGAAAAGTGGTCAAAGGCATGGGCGGAGCGATGGACTTAGTTGCTGGATCCAAAAATGTGATCGTGGCGATGCAACATGTGGCTAAGGATGGTTCGAGCAAGGTTTTACCTCGGTGCACTTTGCCGCTTACCGGCGTAGGCGTGGTTAAAAAGGTGGTGACAGAGCTCGCAGTGCTTGAGCATTCTCCAGAGAAATATGGCGCCGGATTTGTTTTGAAAGAAAGAGCGCCTGGAGTTTCTGTTGAGGAGATTCGCAAAGCGACAGGAGCGAAGCTATTGATATTAGGGGAAGTGCCGGAGATGCGGTTCTAATCAAGCCCGGAGGGCTTGCTATTAAGGAGCCGAGTTTC
>JAHFAB010000029.1 GCA_023250795.1 Bacteriovoracaceae bacterium | reverse complement strand
TTTTTTAATGGTTTTAGAGTTTATAGCGAAAGAGAAAACAGGATTTAACAAAAAGAGAATACTTAAAAACCACTTCATCTAATGCATCTCAATAGAAACCATTTTAGAAACTCCGGGCTCTTCCATCGTCACACCATAAAGGGTGTCGTTGAGTTCCATGGTCTTTTTATTGTGAGTGATCAAAATAAACTGGCTCTTTGCTGACATTTCTTTCAGAAGGGCATTGAACTTTCCAATGTTGGCATCATCAAGTGGTGCGTCCACTTCATCTAAGACACAAAACGGAGAGGGCTTGACCATGAAAATGGCAAAAATCAGTGAAACAGCAGTGAGGGCTTTTTCACCGCCAGAGAGGAGAGTAATATTAGTCACTTTTTTCCCGGGAGGTTGCGCTAAAATATCAACTCCAGCTTCCAAAATATCTTTTGATCCTTCTGGGTAAACTAAAGACAGATTTGCTTGTCCGCCGCCAAAAATAATCGGGAAAAGTTTTTCGAATCGATCTGAAATTGCAGTAAACGCTTTTTGGAAACGATCCTCGGAAGTTTTATTGATGTACTCGATTGCAGCGTTTAGATCTTCTATGGAGCGAAGCAAATCTTGTTTTTCTCCTGTCAAATAATCAAAGCGTTTCTTAATTTCCTCATACTCATCAATGGCCATGACGTTGACTTCGCCTAAACGTCTCATTCTTTCACGAAGTTTTTCTACATCCTCAGCCAGCTCTCGTTCTTCTTCTTCTGTCATTTCTTGGGTAATGACTGGATTTTCCATCTCTTCTTGGATCGGTGTAGGGGTGGGCTCAGATAAGCAGTCTCGACCATATTTTTCTTCTAGACTTTGCACAAGATAAGTAATCTCAGACGAGGTTTTTTCGATTTCAAGAGCCACTTGATTTGAAGTGATGTTTTTCTGTTCAAGCAAAGCATGGATTTCTTTCGTGCGATCCAATGAAAGGTTGATCTTAGCGTTGGTTTGTTCAATTCTGTCCTTTGATGAAGCAAGTTCAGATTGAATCTGACCTAACTCGCGCATCAATTCTTTCGCCCGATTTTCAAGCTCTGAGTCTCCGCCAGCATGAAGCTGATGCTCTAGAGAGGCTTTTTCTAAAATCTCATTGAGTTCTCCGACTCGATTTTCTCTTTCACGAATCAAAAGTTCAGAATTTTCTAAGCTTTTCTGTAAACTGACGAGCCTTTCACGCAGCGAAGCTTCTTCTACTCTTGATTGCTGAAGAGAAGTCTCTAGGGTGCGGACCTCAAGATCTTTTTCCAAAAAGGCTTGATCACTTTCTTGGATATGCAATACGAGTTGACCAAGCTCAGATTGGGCTTTCGAAAGACGTTCGCCGGTTTCATTCAGCTCTACATCATCGTTAACTTTTGTTTTCAGTATGGTTTCTTTTTCTACCTGGGCTTGTTCTAGTTGAGATAAAATTTCTTTTGATGTTTTCTCAGTTTGTGAAAGATCTCTGTTCAAAGTCGCTCGTTCAATCTCTAGAACTTGAGTTTTGGACTGTATCGATTGAATTTTAGCTCGAATTTCTTCTTCAAAAAGCCTCGCTTCATCGTAAGACTGAACCGCGCTAGAGAAGGCTTGTTTTACTTCTTCGGTTTGTTTGAGAAGTTCAGAAATAGATTTTTTTCTTCTGATGAGTGCGGCCGAATTTGTAGAGTCCAAGGCCCCTATTTTCAAAACACCTTCTCGATCTAAAACACATCCTTCGAGATCAACCAGTGACCAAGCACCCAGTTCTTCTCTATTTTGGGTTAGGCCTTGTATTGAGCGCACCACATAGACTCTTTCGATCAGTTTCAGTGCTTGCTGAAAATGACTCTCCTTCAAACTATCTTGGATTTTTACAAAGTCAGTGAGTTTACCCAAAACTTCGAGTCCATTCAGTGCCCGGCACTCAGCTGGGCTTTCAGCCGGTAATTTAGATAGGTGGCCAGAAAGGTATCCAGAAAGATATAATGTAGCGCTTCCACACTGGTTTGTTTTGACTGTCTGCATCGCAGCAAACGCAAGTGAGTCTTCTTCTACCATTAGAAATTCCAAGCGTCCCCTCAACCAGCCTTGGAGAGCGGTTTCATATCCATTTGAAATCTCAAAAAGATCCACTAGTGCTTTGAGTTTATGACTCACACCGGTCTCTTTAGCCCAATCTAAAACGGCTTTGGGTCCTTCTTCGAACCCTTCATGAGATTGCTCAAGTTCTTCTAGACTTTCTAGGCGTGACTTTAGCAACGTGAGTTCTTTTTCATATTCGTCTTTTTTGGATTTTAGGTTTTAAAGTTTTATTTCTTGTGTTTTTTGTAAATCAGTTTGGTTTTGAAGTTCTGTTTTTATTTTCCCATATTCCTGGGATAGGTTGACCGACGATTTCCCAGCATTTTCTAACTCACCCAAAACGACTTGATGTCTCACGGCATAAATTTGGATTTGGCTTTCAACACGTCCAATTTGTGCGTCAGTACTCTCTACGCGACTTTTCAATCCAGAGATCCGAGCGGTCAGTTCTGAGGCCAAGGCCAGGTTTTGCAGATGTTCTCTTTTTGATTGTTCTGTTTTATTTCTGAAAGTATCTAACTCTGTTCTTTTTGTTTTGACTTGCGCTTCGATCAGATGGGCAGTTTCTGTCGATTTTTGAAAACCGAACTCTCCCTCTTGTAATTCTTTTTGCAAAGATTGAAATCGATCACGTTCCGAGAGAAGAGAGTTTTGTAAGCTTTCTTTTTCGTTACGTAACGACTGAAGTCGGCTGATCAAATCTTCCTGTCGTTTTTTAGAGAGCTCAAGCGCACTTTGCTCACGCGTAAGGCGGCTAGAAAGTTCTTGAACTTTATTTTGGAGTTCCTCGGCGCGTTTGGTTTCTGTCAGATGATCAATTCGCCCTGTTTCGATGTTTAGCTCTGAAATTTGTAGCTCAGTTTTAAATCCTAAAATTTCCTGTTCTAAAACTTCTCGTTCTTTTTTGAACGTGCTTGTTTTTTCAAGTAGAATTTTCCATTTTCGTCTGCCCCAGCTGACTTCTTTATTGAGGAGTTCGTCTTTGTATTTTCTGTAAAGCCTAGCCTTTTGCGCTTGTCGTTCTAGAGAATGCAGATTGCGTTCAATTTCTTGTAAAACGTCGTTTAACCTGGAAAGATTTTGTTCAGCCGCTTCAATTTTTCTCAGTGATTCTTTTTTTCGGGCTTTGTATTTTGCAATTCCTGCGGCCTCTTCAATCAGAAGGCGTCTTTCTTCGGGCTTGGCATTGACGGTCTTTCCGATTTGCCCCTGCTCGATCACCGAATATCCTTTAGCACCCACTCCCGTGTCCATGAAAAGCTCTTGGACATCTTTGAGCCTGACGGGCACTCCATTGATAAAGTACTCTCCTTCACCCGTTCGATATACGCGACGAGTTACGGCCACATCTTTTGCTCGAAGGTGGAAGGGAATATCTTTTACGGTTGCTCCAGCGGGGGGTTCAGTCTGTTTTTGCGTGAGATCGGTTTCCATAACCAGGGTGGCTTCTGCGTAACCGAGGGGTGAGTACTTCGAGCTGCCGTTGAAAATCAAGTCTTCACTGCTGCTCCCACGCATGTGTTTGTAGGATTGCTCCCCCATCACCCAGAAAAAGGCGTCAACGATATTAGATTTTCCGCAGCCATTAGGGCCCACAATCCCGGTAATGGAATGGTCGAAGTGTATGACGGTCTTGTCTTTGAAAGATTTGAAACCCTGAATTTCAAGGCGTTTAACGCGCATGCGCTGTTTGCTCCAATCTAAACCAGTTTGTACAGGTAATGTAACAAGAGGAATGGGAAAAAAAAACAAATTTAATTTAAATTTAGTAATCGGGCAACTTTTAGTGAATTGAGTATGGATTTCAGGAGTTAAAAAAGAGGGTCCCAGTCACGTGGGTACTCATCCATGAGATCATCGCGTAGCTTCCTGCTACGCTCTTTTAACGTGACTGGGACCCTCTTTTTTAACTCCTGAAATCCATACTCAATTCACTAAAAGTTGATTGGACATTATTTCACACCAATCAAATAATGTCCGGACGGTTTTTGATTGGTGTGAAAATTTGTCCAGTATCGATCACACAAAACCGAAAGCCATGGATCGCAATTGAGGTTAAACTTCAAGAACAAGAACTCGCCCAGCCGATCAAATATTTTTTGGAACGAGTAGAAACTCCCTATGCTTTTCAGATTTTTTTAAATGGCCAAAAAGAAAAGAAATTGGCAAAGGTTGGCAATACTCTTGTACGTTCTGTGAGTGCTGCGCGGTTTCTGGCGCAGTTGCCTTAATATGACCAAAATGACCTGTGGGTCTAAAAAGTCAAGACCATTATGACTTTGAGGTCAGAATGGTCAAGTGCTTAAACGTGTCATCTCAGACACCATCATTTGTGCGGCATCCGGTCGATAAAACGCGGTGACATTTTTTTCTATTTCTTCAATCCGCTGCGGAGTGGAATAAAGATCTTGGATTAACTGGGCCAAGTCTAGCCCTGAAGATTTGAGCTGCTCTAAAATCAGGCCAGCTCTGGCTTTTTCAAAAATCTGGGCATTTTTTAGTTGTTGTTGATCGGTATGATAAGGCAGTGGAACAAAGATCGCAGCTCTTCCCACGGCTGCAATCTCAAACAAAGTCGAGGATCCAGATCGGCAAATGAGCAATGAAGCTTCGGAGTAAGCTTGAACCATATCATGAATGAATTTTTCCACCCGATAAGTGTGAAATCCAAAAGCTCCATAAGCTTTAGAAATGCGCTCAAAGTCTTTTTCGCCGGTTTGATGGATGAATTGCAGCTCACTATGTAAGTCTTTCAAAAATGGAAGTGCGTCTAGTACAAGAGTATTGACTCCGATAGCTCCCTGACTTCCACCGAAAATAAAAACCGTAAAAGGTTTTGCATGAGCACGAGACGGAAGTTTTTTGAGAGAAGAGCGTACGGGGTTTCCAGTCAAAATCACTTTTCCATGTGGGAACTCTTTTTCAACTCCCGGAAACGCTGTAAATATCTGATGGGAAAAACAGCCTAAAATCCGATTTGTAAATCCAGGAACTGCATTTTGTTCTAAAATCGCGACTCGAACTCCCCACATCCATCCCATTAACCGAGCTGTTAAAATAAAAGGACCAGAGGCATATCCTCCTACACCAATCACAAAATCAGGTCGCTTCGATAATAAAATCCAGGCTGACTTCAAAAAAGCAAAAGGGAGTTTTATAGAAGTTTTTATTTTTTTGACCAAACCTACGTCTACCAGTGATCCGAGGCGTAAAACCAAAAGCCGGTACCCTGCACGTGGCACCAGGGTTTCTTCTATGCCTCTGCGCGCTCCGACAAAGGTCACTTCACCCAAAGCAGCTTTTTTCCAAGCGTCGGCAATGGCGATTCCAGCAAAGACATGGCCGCCGGAGCCACCTCCGGCGATGATTAGGGTTTTAGATTTTAGATTCAACGTGTGGCCCTCTCGCAATGCTGAGCAAGACACCGACTGCAAATAGATCCACCAAAAGGGCAGATCCTCCATAACTAATAAACGGTAACGTAAGGCCTTTGGTCGGGACTAATCCCAAAGCCACTGACATGTTCACAAATCCTTGGAGACCTAAAATCAGGGTGATCCCACTGGCCAAGAAAAGCCCAAACCGGTCTCCGTACTTGTGAAAACACAACTCCTAAAATTCCTAAAAACCCCAGCTCTTCACCAATCACTGCAAAAATAAAGTCGTTGTGGGCTTCGGGTAGGTAAAACAATTTTTCTTTCCCGTTTCCAAGTCCCACTCCCCAGATATGTCCGTTGTGCAATCCAATAAAAGACTGGAGGATCTGGAAGCCTTTACCGGAGGGGTCGTTCCATGGATTCAAAAAAGTTTGTACCCTCATCCGTCTGTAGGGAGTACCCAGAGCTAAGTATGCGCCGACAAGTAATGCCAACCCTAAAGTGATCAGCAAGTATTTTTTTGGAACTCCAGCAAGGAACATGAGTGCAAAAATAACGATGATAATGAGTGCAGTGGATCCAAAATCGGGTTGAGCCAAGAGCAAAATCAGTGCGGGTAAGGGGATGAGAAACTGTGACAACAGTCCGGCAGTAAAACCGCCCAGCCGTTCTTGTTTTCGATCTAGTTGTTGTGCCACAAAAACGACGAGGGCAAATTTAGCAAATTCACCTGGCTGAAAACCTAGAAAACCCAAACGTAACCAGCGTTGGGCTCCACCCATCCGGTTACCCATCCCAGGAATCATGACCAGGGCTAAGAGAACTGTGGCTATTCCTAAAACTGGGTAGCCCCAACTCCCCCACTTTCGATAATCCAAACGACAAACGACTAAGAGGGAAAGAAACCCCAAAATCGAAAATAAGAACTGCTTTTTGATAAAGAGAAAACCGTCTCCAGTCCTTTCCTGGGCATAAATAAACGATGCGCTATAGACCATGAGCAAACCAAAAAGAACCATGGATCCTACGGTCACCAATAGCATCAAGTCGATGCCCTGTGCGGGTAGGGGCCACACACAAGTGCGCTCTGGCTCTTGTGTGCCTTTTGGTTTGCTAAAGCTGGTTAACCAATTTTTTGAAGTAATCGCCCCGTTCCTCATAATTTCGGAACATGTCGTAACTGGCACATCCCGGAGATAAGAGTATGATATCCCCATTCCTGGATTTTTGGTAGGCAAGTAATATTGCTTCTTCGAATGTTCCAACTAAGAATGTTTCAGCACAATCGCCTAGGGCACGGTTGAGTTTTTCTTTGGCCTCCCCCACAAGAATAATAATTTTGCATTTTTTACGGACTAAATCAGCAAGGGGCGTAAAATCCATCCCTTTGTCTTTACCGCCAGCCACGAGGATGATTTGATTCTTAGAGTTAAAGGCCGCCAGACTTCGTTGCAAGCTCATAACATTGGTGCCCTTAGAGTCGTTGAAGAAATAAACTCCATCCTTTTTTCTCACAAATTCGAGACGATGGGGCACGCCTTTGAAAGTATTGATGACAGTCTGTATCGCTTGTGGACTGACTCCCATCACTCTCGCAGTACAGATGGCAGCCATGAGATTTTCTTTATTATGATCACCAAAGATTTTCAGTTGGGAGACATCGTAGGATTCATCCTTACCAGTAATTTTAGCGATTATTTTTTTAGTCTCTGGAATGTAGTAGGCTCCCATAAACTCTTCAGCGAACCTCCCACCAATAGTCATTGGGTTTTGCTTGGTGAACCATAAAACTTTTCCGGGAGTTTCAGCGGCAAAGGCAGCAACGTTGGAATTATCATAGTTCAAAATAACAAAGCTATTTTTGTCACAGTTTTTTAATAATCTCTTTTTAGATTCAATATAATTTTGGAAACTTCCGTAACGATCTAAGTGGTCTTCTTCGATATTAGTAAAAACTGCGACGGCTGGGACTAGTTTCTGCGTCAGGTCTAATTGAAAACTAGACAGCTCAGAGATCACTACATCTACTTTTTCACCTGAGTTCACATAGTTTAACAAAGGCTTTCCAATATTTCCTCCAACATAGGCCGGTTTTTTGTCAGCTTGGAACATTTCGCCTACGAGGATAGTCGTGGTTGTTTTTCCATTCGTTCCAGTAATGGCGATGAGGGGCTCTTTTAACGCACTTGCAGCAAGTTCAATCTCATTAGTAATAGGAACTTTCGCAACGGCAGCTTCTTCGAGAGGCTTGATGTTCAGGGGCACGCCAGGGCTGACGACGATTAGATCAGCGGTGAGGAAACTTTTCTGATTATGTCTGCCTAATTCATATTCAACTTTCAAATCGGCGCAGGCGCTGACAGACTCTGTGAGTTCACTTTTTTGTTTCAGGTCTGTCACCATGACTTTAGCACCTTGCTTGCTCATGTATCGGGCCACAGCAACTCCTGAGAGTCCGAATCCGACAACCAAAACTTTTTTTCCTTTGAATTTGCTCATTTCTTCCTTTTCCTCTGTTCTAACTTCTAAGCGCTTACCTCAGTTTCAAAGTCGACAACGTAAACAACGCAAGCAGAATAGATAAAATCCAAAATCTCACAATTACTTTAGGCTCTGACCAGCCTTTTAATTCAAAATGATGATGGATCGGAGCCATTCTAAAAACTCGCTTTCCAGTGAGTTTGAATGAGACAACCTGTGCCATCACCGAGAGTGCTTCCAATACAAAAATTCCACCACAAAGAGCAAGCAAGATTTCATTTTTTGTGATGACTGAAACGACCCCCAAGGCAGCTCCCAGTGGGAGGGATCCCACATCTCCCATAAAAACTTGTGCGGGATAGGTGTTAAACCATAAAAATCCCAGACACGAAGCTGCGACCGTTCCCAAAAATATGGAGAGTTCTCCAGATCCAGGAATATAGGGAATCTGTAAATATTCCGCAATCTTAACGTGACCGGCACAGTAGGCCAAGATCAAAAAAGTGGTTGCGCAGGTCATCACAGGACCTGCCGCCAGGCCATCTAACCCATCAGTGAGGTTCACTGCGTTAGAGGCTCCAACGATGACAAAAACCGTGAAAGGAATAAACATCCAACCCAAATCCAGAGCCCATCCCTTGAAAAACGGAAATTTGAGAACAGCTGGAGTATCACGAAGAACATAGATTGCGTAGGCGGCGCCCAAAGCTGTCAGACCCTGTAAAACCAGTTTTGTTTTACCCGAAATCCCTTTTGAGTTTTTGAGGATCACTTTTTTATAATCGTCGAGATAGCCAATCAGTCCAAAAATACCAGTGGTGACGAGGGCTATCCAAATATTTTTATTGGTCAAATCAGCCCAAAACAGCGTTGGAATTACAATAGCTAAAAGAATCAGTCCCCCTCCCATGGTGGGAGTCCCCTTTTTGATGAGGTGCGATTTTGGGCCGTCATCTCGGATTGATTGTCCAATTTGCTTTTTCTGGAGGAGCCGAATGAACGATGGCCCCACAAGCATGCAGAGCAAAACGCTCGTGATGGAGGCTCCGAAAGTACGAAAACTGATGTACTTGAACACATTCAAAAAAGAATAGTGAGTATGGAGCGGGTAGAGCAAGTGATAGAGCATAGGTTTGGATGCTACTGAATTTCGAAATCTAAAGTCAAGAGTGCAATGCCTCTTTTGCGATTTCTTTGTCGGAGAGGTGGATTTTTATCGTTTTACCCTGGGCGTGAGGGTCGGCAATCATCTGATAGTCTTCGTGCCCTTTGCCGGCAATGAGGATGTGGTCGCCTGTCCGTGCCATTTTTATCGCACTGTAGATGGCTTTTTTTCGATCAGGCTCTACGGAGTAGTTTCTAAAACCCTTTGTGCCTTCTAAAATTTCGTCGATGATCTGTTTAGGGTCTTCGGTTCTAGGGTTGTCTGAAGTGATGATCGCAAAATCAGAAAGCTCGACTGCGTATTTTCCCATCAAAGGGCGTTTTTTCCGATCTCGATCTCCGCCACAGCCAAATACGGTAATCAGGCGATTTTTTTGTTTAAACGTCTGCAGCGTCTCCAAAACCATTTTGAGGGCTTCAGGTTTATGTGCATAGTCCACCCAAACATGGATGCCTTTAGAGTTCGGGACTGGCTCAAGTCGTCCGGGGACTTGTTTTAGTGCAGAAATGCCTTCTGAGATTTTTCCGATTTGTAAGCCTTGGGCTACGGCAATTGCGCCTAAAATATTGGATGCGTTAAATCGGCCAATCAAGTGGGATTGAAAATTTTCTCCAGAAATACCAGAGGCTGAGTATTTGAGTTGATCGAGGGTTGTGTGGCTACCGAAAGGGATTAAGATTAATTTATGCGATTCTAGGGAGTGGAGCAGTCTTTCTCCGTAGGGATCGACTTCATTGATTGCTGCGATGACTGTTTTCCCAGCATCTGTAGATTCTTTTACACTTTGGGTGAAAAGCTTTTGTTTTGATAGAAAATAATCTTCCATGTCCGGATGAAAATCCTGATGTTCGGGTGAGAGATTGGTGAATATGACTGCGTCGTACGCGATTCGTGCAGTGCGATCTTGTTTCAGAGCATGAGAAGAAACTTCCATTACTACGGCAGTACATCCCTCAGCTTTCATAGTGGAAAGAAGTTTTTGAATTTCAACTGGGCCAGGTGTGGTCAGATCTGATGGCTGGATTTTTTTTCCATAACGAATATTGACTGTGCCAATGACACCGGTTTTGTATTGGGCTGTATTGAGGATGGATTCTAAAAGATAAGTCGTGGTTGTTTTTCCACTAGTGCCGGTGACTCCGATGACGAGCATGGAGTGTGAGGGGTTGCCATAGAAGTTGGCTGCAAGGTGAGCGAGGGTGAGCCTGGAGTTTGCGACGTGCACATAGGGAGGGTTGGATTGGGATGGGGATTTTTCACCAAAAACCAGAAGCGCCCCTTTTTTTACAGCGGCGTCTATGTGGTCGTGTCCGTCATGCTGAGTGCCTTGGATCGCAACAAAGAGGGTATTTTTTTGAACTTCACGAGAATCCGAAGTGACAGAGCTCACCTGGGTTTCTAAAAGCTCTACTGGAATTTGAGTAAGCGTCTCGGTGGGCAATCCTACGATGACTGTAGAGAGTGGGGTGGTATTCATAAAAAATTCTGCTCAAATTAGTTAGTTGATCACTTATACTGTTTTTTTATGATAAAGGCAAAGAGCTCTTGCTTCTTTGAATTTCGCAAAAAGTGAAATAAACAAGGCATAGGCCCCACCCCTTCATCCATAACTCTTCACTTTTTGCGAAGTTCAAGGCGGTAACTAGCTCACTTTTTCTTGCGCATCCGTTTTCGAGTGATCGTTGGAGTGGGTTCTTCAGCAACCCAGGTCGTAGAGTGTTTTTCAACTAAACGTCCCATAGCAAATCTATGAAGCACACTGCTCATCAAAGTTTGATAGCCTAGCCCTTCTTCGTTTGCACGCTGTCGAATAATATCAACAGTATTTTGAGCTAATCTAATATTGACTCTCGCATCTCGCTTTCTGGAGGCAACGTGGTTATAGGCAGAGCGTACAATTTCTTGTTTTAACTCTTTTGAAGCCTCAACCCAATTGTTTGAACCAAGAGAGGCTTCAATTTTTTTTCTTCTATTGTTAAATTGAATTTTTTATTCACAGTTAATTATCTCCATAGTTCTGTCTCAGCTGTGATAAGTATATGCCTAATAGGCACCATTTGTCAAAAAAAACGGCTTTTTAGTGCATGTCGAAGGCAGTGCGTGCACCCGACAAGTTGTTTACGGTAAACCCAAAAAAAGTCGT
>JAHFAB010000366.1 GCA_023250795.1 Bacteriovoracaceae bacterium | reverse complement strand
GTGAGCTGCGAGGATGTCGGCTTGTTCTTGCAACTTCTCAGTACCGAAAAGAGTAAGTAGTGTTTGAACTTCAAAGCTCCATTCAAAGATCAATTTGACCGAGCACTTTTGAGTATCCTATTAAACCTTGCCGAGGGATCAGCTAACCCCACTAGAAAAGATAGAAAAAAATTTTATGCGATTTCACTGGGTTCACTTCGAGAAGTTCAAGTTATACTTGATCTTTGTGGATACTCACAAGAACTCCAGAAATCTGATGCAATTGCAGCGTGTTTGTACCGATTAATGCAAAACCCAGGTGGCTTTTCCTGATTGTTTGATGCCTGTCTGCCAGTAACAGAACCCAGAGCACAGTCCCAGAATGCCCGTCTGCCCGGGAAATCCCCAACCTAATGTCCCTTCTTAAAATACTCGATCGTCTTTTTCAGTCCATCTTCGAGAGCGACTTTGGGCGTCCAAGCAAGTTTTTGCTTAGCGAGCGTAATGTCCGGACAGCGTTGCAACGGGTCATCGCTCGGCAAAGGTTTGAAAACGAGTTTTGATTTTGAGCCTGTGAGTTTGAGGACTTTTTCGGCCAGTTCTAAAATCGTAAACTCACTGGGATTGCCCAAATTGACTGGGCCCGTAAACCCATCTTCTGTTTTCATGAGTTTTAAAAATCCATCAACCAAATCGTCTACAAAACAAAAAGACCGTGTCTGTTTGCCTTCTCCATAGACTGTAATCGACTCGCCCTTGAGTGCTTGGACAATGAAATTTGAAACGACACGCCCATCTTGGGGGTGCATGCGGGGGCCATAGGTGTTAAAAATCCTTGCGACTTTGATCTCCACTCCATGTGCGCGGTGGTAATCAAAAAAGAGCGTTTCTGCGCAACGCTTGCCTTCGTCGTAGCAGGAGCGAATCCCGTGTGGGTTCACGTGTCCCCAGTAGTTTTCTTTTTGTGGGTGAACTTTGGGATCTCCATACACTTCACTCGTTGAAGCTTGAAATATCCTTGCACCACAGCGTTTTGCTGCTCCAAGCATATTGAGGGCTCCAAGGACAGAGGTCTTTACGGTTGCAATGGGATTGTGCTGGTAGTGGATGGGGGAGGCCGGGCACGCGAGATTATAAATTTCGTCGACTTCTATTCGTAGGGGTTCGATCACATCATGGCGAATGAGCTCAAACTGAGGATTTCGCAGGAGGTGAGTCACATTGTTTTTTGAACCAGTGAAAAAATTATCTAAGCAGAGGACTTCATTCCCTTCGCCGATAAGTCGATCACAGAGATAAGAGCCTAAAAAACCAGCTCCTCCAGTCACTAAAACGCGTTTTGCAGAATAAGGTGTCATGAATAGCCTAATTCTATTCTATGTAAGGCAAAATTTCTATCTCTAAAAAACTGACTGATGACTGCTCGGGAGAGTCCGTATTTTGGACTAGGAGTCCGCATTAAAGACACGATTAGTCATCGTTTTGCTATGAATCGTCTTTAATCAATCGGCACAGATTTTGCTCTTAGTTTGAGAATGATAACTAATGGTTATCATATGTGAAAACATTTTTCTTGACTGAATGTTTTCACATATGATAACTTAAAAGGAGAATAGAGTGTGTTTGAAAATTATAGGGTTTATGACGGAAGAACATTTAAAATAGAGTTTTATTATTCAGAGCAAGGGAAAATGGCTGCTTATGAATATTATCAAAATCTTACAGAAAAAGAGAAAAGAAGATTTTTTATTATGATTAGTCATTTTGCAGATTCTTTGATTGGAGTGATTTTTCCTAAAACTCTTTTTAATATCGAGGATAAGAGTCATGGAATTTATGCCTTTAAACCGTTCATTCATCGGTTTTTCTGTTTTTTTACCGGTGATCGAAAAATTATCTTGTTGAATGCATATCAAAAACATTCTCAAAAAATGGCCAAACTTGACAAAGGAGTTCTAGTGAAGGCAATAAACTTGAAAAATGATTATGTGTACAGAGTTCAGAAGGGAACTTATTATGAATAAAAAATCAACACTTTATGAAGTGGAAATGGAAAGACCAGAATTTAGAAAAAAATACCTTAAAGAATATAAAGATTTTGAATTAGAACTGCAAATGCTAAAAGCTATAGAAAGACTAAATTTGACTTATGAAGAATTTGCTAAAAAAATAGGCAGTAGTAAGGGGAATGTTTCTAGAGATTTAAAAATTCGTGGTTTAAAAAGAGCTTCTATTGAGCGGATACGGAAAATGGCTGATGCTTTAGGAATGGATTTTATTCCACTGTTATTGCTTCGGGATCCACAAAGAAGAAAGGCTCAAATTTCTGAATTATTAAAACTAGGTATTTAGGGTGAGTCCTTAATCAAACCTTCTGATCCGATACAATCCTTGGCAAGGTTTTGCCGGGCGATCACTGCAGAAGGTATCTACGAAAACATGCATGGCTTGCGGAAAACACTCATAAAGTGCGACTAAGTTGGGGGGTTCATTTTCAAACGAGGCTATGAGTTGGCCTATTGACTTTACAAATCCAGCCGCCCCCTGTTTGTGTTCGATGTCTGAGATTTCAGAGGAAGTTTTGGTCAGGAGATGGGTTTTTTCCCCGCCCCAAGGAAAGCCATGGGATTCCAAATAAAGTCTGGTTCCATCTCCCATTCCGGGCTCATCCCGTCCAGTCAAGTAAACAAGAATCGCTCCTTGCCGGTAGAGTCCTTGGACAAATTCGACAGCTCCTGGATAGACGCGGTCGTATTCCAAGTATTCATGTGTAAAAAATCGAGCTCGCCAAAATTTTCGGGCTGACTCCCAGGCGGAGCGCACATCTGGGACCTCTTGCGTTAATCCTAGATTTAAAAAAGTGTCTTTGAGAGAATAGCCTAT
>JAHFAB010000365.1 GCA_023250795.1 Bacteriovoracaceae bacterium | reverse complement strand
GCATCACTCAACGTTATGGGAAATCTGGTGCTTTGTTTATCGGGAGTAGTGCTTGGAAGCTGGATGGGGAGCTGTCTTAAAATCTAAGTGCGCGGCACATCTTATGTCGCTTTTCCAATTCGGAACTCACTGCGTTCCGAATTGAGATGCCTGGCAGACAAACTCGAACCAATTAATCCGTTTCGTCAAAAACACATTTCTTTATTTTTCATATAGAAGCTGGAATTGGGATTACCACGCTTACCGCAATTGAGCTGGTCTTACCCAGGCTTCTATAGGAGTGTGGTTGATTGCCCGGAAATGCCAATACATCACCTTTCTTTACGGGGTAGCCGGACCCCATCCAAGATTGCAAATTTATCATCCCTCATGACTCAGTTGTCTGAGTAGCTGTGCAAATCCATTTTTGTCTAAAGTTTTTGCAGAAATGGAAATCATGGCTTCGTACAGTTTTCCTTTAAGATCCATGACTGTAATTCCATTAAGGTCTAAAAAAACAAGGGCAGAAGCTAATGCTGTTCTTTTATTTCCATCCACAAAGGGTTGATTTTCTGCAATATGAAAAGCATAGGCAGCAGACATTTGATATAAATCTGTCTGGAGATAGTTTCCACCAAATCCAGCTTGTGGCATGGCAATGGCAGATTCTAAAAGATTTTTAGATCTAATTCCATCACTACCTCCATAGGCTCTTAGCTACTCTTTGTGGAGGAGTAAGACATCATCTAGGTTTAAAAAAATTGGGTCCATAGGAGATCTTACTTGGCGAGTTTTCTAAAGGTTTCATGGTGATTTTTTATGATTTTTTTAAGAGATTTGGAAACTCTCTTTTTATGTTCTAGAAGAGAAAGGGGTTCAATGATGAGGCGTTTGCCATCAGTCGAAATATTGAGATCAGTCTCCTTGTTAATTTTAAGGAGTTCGAGCACAGGTTTGTCAAAAATAATCCCTAAACTATTTCCAATATTTGAAAGCCGTTTCACCATAGCCATAAATCACTCCTATGTTATAACTATATTATAACATCAAAATAAGAAAAAATAGAAGCTAGAAAAAATTTTCCTGTATTTTTATGAGTCAAGTGTCCAAGTCTTAAACAGCTAAAAAAATTAACCCAGTTGAAAATACAGGCTTTTTTCTTAAAAAACGAGCTAAAACCATTTGCACGATATTTGCTTTATTAATGGTGTATAAAAGCCAAGAAATTTGGATGTCTTGGAGATTGTTGCTGTTAGGCAGCTGTAGTCAAGAGAGGAGAGTAGACATCGGTATGGAGCTCCCTAACAAGACAGTCATTCCATTGGGAGAGTACTTTTCCAATGCGCAAGAGCTTTTTAAAATGGTGTGAGTGGGGTTTGAATTTACGATCTCAATTAGCGCTCCGCAAGAGGCGGTGGCTCGCCTAAAACTGCCCTTTGAGACCCTTTGAGGGCAGGAGCCCGAGAAGTGTGTCGATCCAGCGGATCGCCGCGTAGCCGGAGGCGAAGCGGAACGCGATGAGCTCTCTCGGGAAATACCACTCATCTGAAAGGATGTGATCAGGGTTTTTTGGCACACAAGTGACCTCCTTTACTTCGCCAGACGAAGTAAGAAAAACAAAAAATCAAACTTTAGATTTTCGCAGGCTGCTAACGCGGCGATTCCGCCGAATTTGGTGCGCCCGGAGAGATTCGAACTCCCGACCAACTGGTTCGAAGCCAGCTACTCTATCCAACTGAGCTACGAGCGCATGAGATTTGATGGAGAAGCTATATCTATTTTTCTCAAGAGTTACCAATAGATTTTAAGCTTGCCGATAATCGGAATTTCGGATATTCTGATTTTCAGAGGTGTATGTCAAATGCCGCGCACAAATCTCTTTGTCTCCAAAAAAGGGCAAGTCACTTTACCCGCACTTTTGAGAAAAAAACTCGGCATAAAGGATGGGGGAATGATGATTATCGAAGAACGAGAAGGCGAACTCATCCTTAGGCCCGCTGCCGTACTTGAAGTAGAGCTCTATACAGACAAACAAATACAAGAGTGGAACAATGACGATCAACTTGGAAAAACAGATCGTTTAAAAATTAAAACCCGTTTTTTAAAAATAAAATAAATGGTTCGGATATTTTTGGATGCAAACATTTTATTTACATCCGCACATAACCCAGGAGGAAAAAGTGCACTACTCGTTGAACTTTCGAAAGAAAATTTGTTCGAATTAGTCACCTGTTCTTTTGCAATAGAAGAAGCGGAGAAAAATTTATTAAAAAAATACCCAGAAAAAATGAAAAATCTTGAAATGGATTTAAAACTAATTAAAACCGTCCCCACATCCATAGGAGCAAGTTGTCCAATACCTTTGCCTCTCAAAGATATTCCTATTTTTTTATCAGCACTAAACGCAAGAAGTTCTTATTTGCTCACTGGTGATATCAAAGACTTTGGTCCTTTTATGAACCGCCCGAGTATCACTCACGGAATGATCATACAAACGGTAAGCGAATTTTTAAGAACGTTCAAACCCTAAGGACTTACCCATCGCAATCATAACACTTCTCAGACTGAAAGTCTTTGGGATGCTCGAGTTGGATTGTGGTATGAATAATTCCATATTTATCCTTTAATATCTCATTGGAGTTACGAAGAATATCTTTAGAATTCTCAGTGATCAAATGCACACTCAAAGCCATCCGCCCACTAGAAACGGTCCAAATATGCAAATCGTGCACTTCGCGAACACCGGTCAGCGCCAGTAAGTCTTTTTTCACTCGTTTGGGATCAACGCCGGAGGGGGTGGATTCCATCAATATGCCAATGGATTCTTTGACCAGGCTCCAAGAGCCCACAAGCATGAGTCCTGCAAAACAAAGGGTCACAATC
>JAHFAB010000364.1 GCA_023250795.1 Bacteriovoracaceae bacterium | reverse complement strand
AATAATAGGATAGTCTTTGACAATATATTCATGTCTTCTCCCTCCGCCAGCATTATCCGGTTCAGGTTAAAAGGGTTCGCTCGTCACAAGCATCTCAGCCAGGCATCACCCAGCACCCCTGCGTTTGCGTTTTATGGATACACTGACGCCCATACAAAATCAAACTATTTGTGTCGGTTTTTAAGTGTCCCTATTTATGTAAAATCGGAAAATACCCTTTCCGGTTTTACATAAAGGTATATAATAACAGAATGCCTCATCAACGATATCGGTATGCTCATGAGTTAATTAAAAAAGCATTAAAATACAGTCCGATCATTGGAATTATTGGGCATAGACAAGTTGGAAAAACTACATTGGCAAATCTCTTTAGCAATGAGTTTGTTTCACTAGACCAAAAGAAGCAGCTCTTAATTGCAGAAGATGATCCAGATGGTTTTATTGAAAACAGGAAAATTCCATTCACAATTGACGAATGTCAATTTTGTCCTGATCTATTTCCAGCTCTCAAAGAACAAGTCCGTAAACACCCTAGACCAGGCCAATACCTACTCACTGGATCTGTCCGATTTACTAGCAAAAAAATTATAAAAGAATCTCTGACGGGAAGAATTGTGAACATCGAAGTTCGTCCACTGACTCTCTCTGAAACTTATATAGAACCTCTTCCTGATAACTTAATAAAAATTCTGAAGCATAAAAATAAAACAAACTTAGACATCTTTTCCCAAAAAGATATTTCTATACAATCAAAACGATTCATATATTCCTTAGAAACAGGTGGACTCCCAGGAATTTGTTTTTTTAGAAATGACCAAATTCGTGCCACAAAATTTGATGCCCATATTGAAACAATCCTAGATCGCGATCTAAGACTACTCTATAAGACCACACTTCCCTTTCGTAGCTTACGTTTTCTCCTCACTCTACTCGCTATGAGACAGGGAGCTCCATTTGATCTAATGAGCACTGCACGTCAATCTAGAATCTCAGCTCCTACCTTGAGAAAACTACTAGTAGCATTCGAAGCTCTTTTTTTAATTCGAACTTACCCCTCAGAAGGGGAAAAACGCCCTGTTATTTTCATGGAGGATCAAGGCCTTGCATCACATCTCTGTTCAGAGCCTTATAGTGAAGCAACAAATTTACTCAGAGGACTTCACGCAAATCTCATTCCCCAATTTACATATAGGCCAGAACTAAGAGCAAGTTTCTTTCAGTATCGAACACGTGGAGGCAGTCATGTGCCTCTAGCCATTAAATCTTCTTTGGGTGTTCTTGGAATTATTCCTACAGTATCTAATCAAGCAAGTTTATCAGAAATTAAGAGTGCAAATAGTTTTTGTAAAAAATTTCCAGAAGCCACTGTCCTTATCCTCCACCATGGAAACAAACTCGAGCAAATAAGTTCAGAATTATTCCAAATGAACTATACAACGGTGCTGTAAATTGATTATGTAAAATCGGAAAACACCCTTTCCGATTTTACATAAAGGCGGTCTAACGCGCGTCATAGCCATCGGTAAAAAAAGCGCTTCAGCCGCTTGCATATTCCAAATCCGGTGATTAGAATCCGAGGTTTAGGGCTGTCTTATTCTGAAAACAGCTCAGGGGGAAGCAAATTGAAGAAGAAAATATTTTTTATGTTTGGCGTTCTATTATTATTTTTGGGAATTTTTAGCACCGACGTTTTCGCTTCTGCAAAATTAGATCCCAAACTGCTTGGATTTATCAAAAACCCGCTCAACAAAACCCGCACCATTCGCGTTATTGCAGTCATGCAAAATCAAATTAAAAAAGAATCTCTGCCTAAACGTTATGACACCCAGGGAGTTGTGCAGTTTTTAAAGTCTAATTCAAATAATGTATGGAGCCTGGTCCAAGAGGCGCTTTCAAGCTCTGGGGCTTTGAACCATTCGGTCGCTGCAATCCAAATTCATTGGATCAACTCTTCATTTTCTGCAAACGTCACACCTGAAGGCTTGAAAACTCTCTCCTTTTCACCCTACATAATAAAAATTTATTTTAATGGATCCGTATTCTCTGAAAAAACAATTCCGTCACAGCCAAAACCGAATGAGCTTAATCCAGAAACAATTTCCTACGATCTAAAACATATTCACCTCGACCAACTTGCCGACGAATATCCCCTGATCACAGGAAAAGATATTTTGATTGGTCACCTCGACACAGGCATCGAGGCCACACACCCAGCACTTCAAAACAAAATCAAACTTTTTTACAACAATGAACTCAAAGCTTTCACAGATCCTAGTGATTCCTATGGTCACGGGACACATACGGCTGGAACTATGGTGGGTGGTAATAGAACTGATAATCTCATAGGATTAGCGCCTGAGGCAAAACTAGTGTCTTCAGGGCCACTAGATTCTTACACCGGTCTTCTGAACGGAATGGAATTTTTCTTAAACTCGAGAAATGAAAATTTCGCACGTGCAATCAATAACTCTTGGAACTGCGACGGAGCTCCAGACCTAGAGCTTTTTTACAAAGCTATCACTGCTTGGGAAGCTGCTGGAATTTTGCCCATTTTTTCAGCTGGAAATAATGGCCCGAATTCTTCTACCATTACAAAACCTCACGAACTCCCTGCCACGCTTGTTGTTGCATCAACGAGTGAAGATGGACTCATTTCGGACTTTTCGAGTAGAGGGCCTGCAATATACCACGGACAAATTTCACAAAAACCAGATCTTTCTGCACCAGGAAACAATATTCGCTCGAGTGTTCCTGGAGGGACCTATGACAACATGAGCGGCACTTCTATGGCTGCTCCCCATGTCACAGGGGCTGCCGCATTAGTATGGCAAGCCAACCCAAAACTCACTCCGGCCCAAGTTCGGCATATTTTCACAGCC
>JAHFAB010000363.1:1281-2882 GCA_023250795.1 Bacteriovoracaceae bacterium | reverse complement strand
AAATGCAGACTGCCATGCAACTCACAAACGCAATGCAACTCGCCCTAGATGAAGCATCGCTTTGGGTGGGTGCCACGGCACCGAACCCTCCAGTTGGGGCGGTGGCTTTGGATCAGCAGGGACGGGTTTTAGCGAAGGCAGCGCATGAGCGGGCGGGAACTTCACACGCAGAAGCTCGAGTGATCGAGTTGTGTAAAAAACAGGGGATTTTATCTCTGCTTGAAACTTTAGTGGTGACGTTAGAGCCTTGCTGCCATGAGGGAAGAACGCCTCCATGTGCACAAGCGATTATAGACAGCGGAATTAAGAATGTCGTTTATGGGGTGCGGGATCCCAATCCAAAAGTGGCTGGGGGTGGAGCTGAGTTTTTAAAAACAAATGGATTGCACGTCGTGAGTGGAGTTTTAGAAGAGCAGTGCTCTGACCTGATTCAGCAGTTTAGGAAATGGTCTTTGACGGGTTTGCCCTGGGTGACACTGAAGACAGCGCATAGAGACACAAAAAAAGATTTTGATATTTCTCATTTTTTAAAAACAGCTTCACAAAAAGAACGCCTTGGATTTTTAAAAAATACAATGATCCCCCCAAAGGGTGAGAAAACGTTTGCTTCGGCCGATGGACTTCGATTTGCTCATGAGCTTAGAAAGAGAGTCGATGCCATCATTACAGGAAGTGGAACGGTGATCGCAGATCGGCCGGAGTTCACGGTGAGGCATGTGAAAGATTTTCCAGAAAAAAAGCGTTGGCTTATTATTTTGGATCGCAGAAACAGAGTGCCACAAGATTGGGTCAAGAGGCAAGAAGGGTTGGGGTTTCGTGTGGTTCAAGATTTAAAAATACTGGGAGGCGCAACTTCGGATGGTTTAACATTCGAGGCGGCTTTGGAGTATCTTGGGCAACAAGGGTGCATAGAGGTTTTAGTAGAGGCTGGGCCTTTGTTGGCAGATTTTGTTTTGGAGAACGGACTTTGGGATGAGCACTGCGTGATTGGGAGTCAGGTCCAAGTGACGAAAAACAACCCAAAAAACTCTTAAGACAAACCGTCTTAAATAGTGTAAAACTATCTCCAATATGTTTACAGGCATTGTAGAACAAATCGGCCAGATTCGGTCTCTCAGTAAAATAAGTGCCCTGAATAGCGCTGGAAATAGCGACGGGCTTTTATTGAAAATATCTACTGATTTTAATGATTTACAGCTGGGAGAAAGCCTAGCTGTGGACGGGGTTTGCCTCACCGTGACTGAGCTTCATCCGAATGGCGAAGTGTCTTTTTATCTGAGCCCTGAGACTTTGCGTTGTACGAATTTCGCAGTTCCATCCCTCTCGCGTTCCGGTGTGAACTTAGAACGAGCACTCGCAAGTGGTGCTCACCCCAATCAACCCCTGGCTCGTTTTTCTGGCCATTTTGTCCAAGGGCATGTCGAAGGAGTGGGGGAGTGTTTGGAGATTCAAAACCAAGGGGACTCTTATAGACTCGAGATTAGGCTTCCTCAGAAGTTAGGAAAATACTGCATTCCAAAAGGATCGATTGCTCTCAATGGTGTGAGTTTAACCATGAACGCAGTTAGAGATCTTAGTTCTGAAAGCACACAGATCTCAGT
>JAHFAB010000363.1:0-1271 GCA_023250795.1 Bacteriovoracaceae bacterium | reverse complement strand
ATCATCCCTTACACTTGGGAGCACACCCATTTGTCTCAAACCCAAAAAGGTGATTTTTTAAACGTAGAAACTGATTTATTTGCAAAATATGTGGAGAGGTTATGCCAGTCCTATCTCAAGCGTTAGAATTTTTGAAATCCGGTCGCATGGTGATCTTAGTGGACGACGAAGATCGTGAGAACGAGGGTGATCTTGTGTTGCCCGCGGAATTTGTCACACCTCAGGCGATTAATTTTTTGGCCACACATGCACGAGGCTTGGTCTGCCTGGCACTCGAAGGGAAGCGCGTAGATGAGTTGGGTTTGCAGATGATGACTCAGGCGAATCAAAGTCCGCGTCAAACCGCTTTTACGGTTTCGATCGAAGCTCGCGAAGGCGTTCAGACTGGGATTTCCGCAGCTGACCGCGCGCACACGATTCAGATTGCAGTGAGTTCTGAAAAATCTTCGAAAGACCTCGTGTCTCCAGGACATGTTTTTCCTCTGCGGGCGCAAGAGGGTGGGGTTTTAGTTCGAGCTGGGCACACGGAGGGTTCGGTGGATTTAGTTCGGATTGCGGGCCTCAAGCCTGCCGCCGTTATTTGTGAAATTATGAACGAAGATGGAACTATGGCGAGACTCCCTGATCTGAAAATTTTTTCTGAAAAACATGGGATCCCCATTGTGACGATCAAGGACCTGATCAGTTACCGAATGGAGCGCGAATCTCTGATCGAGGAAGTGGCGCAGACTCAGTTTCCGTGCGGATTTCTGGGTACTGAGGGGGTTATATTTAAACTCCATGCTTTTCGTAGTCTGACCGACGGAGCAGAACACTTGGCACTGGTGAAAGGTCCACTCGTCGATCCATCCTTGGTACGCGTACATTCTGAATGTGTAACGGGCGATGCTCTGGGCTCTCAGCGCTGTGATTGCGGAGCACAGCTCCGGGCTTCTCTTGCGCAGATTGCAGCCAGTGGAAATGGTGTTTTGGTTTATATGCGAAGACACGAGGGCCGAGGGATTGGGCTTGCCAATAAAATTCGTGCTTATGCTTTACAAGATCAAGGGATGGACACCGTCGAGGCGAATCGGCACCTGGGGTTCAAAGCGGATTTGAGGCATTACGGGATGGGTGCGCAGATTTTGAGACACTTGGGCGTGAGAGAAATCCGTTTACTCACCAATAACCCTAAAAAAGTGGTGGGGCTCGGAGGCTATGGTCTCAATATTGTGGAGCAGGTCAAAATTGAAACCACACCCACAGCTCATAATCGCTCTTATCTCAAAACA
>JAHFAB010000362.1 GCA_023250795.1 Bacteriovoracaceae bacterium | reverse complement strand
AAACACGCTTGTTACCAGAAATATTTTTTTAGAATTTTTTTCTATAGTTCTAGATATTATTTCTCTGTTTCGTAGAGTCTCTTCTATTTCAGAGGACACTCCTGTTTGGGATTGCTTCTTTACGCCCTTTTGGCTAGTTAGATTTTGTTCCAATAAATCCTGGACATGATCCGTTTGACTTTCACTATCAAACAAAGTTTTGCCGGTCTTTTTAGATGTGATTTTGATACTCAATAGATTTTCATTGGAAGAGATCAAATGCTTAATACTCGGAATGAATTTTTCGTCATATGAAAAATAAAAATAATTTGAAAAATCTGAAATAATTTGGGCAGTAGAGAATCCGCTAAACTGTAAGGACTCTTTTTCAAGTTGAGAGGACTGCTCCCTCTGCTGTAATTCAACAAGAGTGAAGAATATAATCACTCCAGTCAATAAATTCAAAAAAATAATTGTAATGAAAAATTTTAGCCTCAAACCAAAAAACTTTTTTATTTTTTTAAAATAATCAAGATTGAAGTCTAAAAATATTTTTCTATAAAACCATTCTGACAGGTATATCAACAAATACAAAAGAAAAACTCCACCAAATAATGCCAAAAAAATATCCATTTTTAAATTTTTAGATCCAAATGTATAAAAAACAGCGAACTGATTTGATGGAATGATAATATTAATTTCAAAACCATTTTGGATTACTTCAGTTTTATTTTTAGTTATGCTGTTTACAACTTCTTTTTTATATAAAAAAGGTCGAGGATCTGCTTTTCCTTTGGCGTCTGGTTTAAGATCTGACTCTGAATCAAAAACTAAAGACCCAGTATTAGTAATAATCTGGATCTTATTTAGATCCTCAGCTTCTGTGAGTGTTTTACGAATTCCGGGTAAAAAAGAATTTTCATAGTAAAAATAAAAACTAGTTCTAAAAAGTTCGAGCAAACTGTCTTTTGTCTGTTTGACTGTCTCAAGATGACCCTGAGCGTATCGACTCAACTCTTTGCTCTTGTAGTTAGAAAGAGCTAGAGAATAAAGCACAGCGAGACAGATCCATCCGATGGCCACCCGAAAACTAATACCTCGGGAACGGCCTTCCTTTGCCATAACCATGGATCTACAGTATAACATGAAACTAATGACAAATGACCATTTCGAAATTGAGATTATTTATGAAGACACACACTGTATTGTTCTTTCAAAACCTTCAGGACTTTTGAGCCAGGGCGAGATCAAAGGAGACCCTAACTTAGTAGATTGGCTCAGAAATTACCTAGGTAGGCATTATGTTGGGCTGATACATAGACTGGATAGAAATACTTCTGGGATCATGGTTATTGCGAAACGATCGAAAGCCGCCACTCGCTTGACTCAAGCCCTACAAGAAGGCAAAATTTGCCGAGCTTACTTGGGCTATGTGTGTGGAAATCTAAAAAACACTGTGAAATGGACTCATCGCCTAGAAAAAGATCCTGTTAGAAATCAAGTCAAAGCTTTTCCAGCCTCTTCTAAGCGTGGAAAAATCGCTATTCTCAAAGCGACGCCTCTAAAACACGCCCAATGGAAAGGACAACCCGTGACTCTGGTCGAGTTTATTCTTGAAACAGGAAGATCCCATCAAATTAGGGCCCAAGCTGCGAAAGAAGGATTTCCTATTTTGGGTGACGCTAAGTATGGTGGACTGAGTTCTTTTCCCAGACCTGCGCTCCATTCGCACCGACTCAGCTTTCCACATCCTATGACGGGAGAGGTTTTGAGTTTTGAGAGTGAGATGCTTGAGGATATGCGAAACATTTCTGTAGGATAGAAAAATATTTTTACGGACTTGGTATCAAAACTTTCTGTGGAGTAAAGTAAGCGCTGGTGCCATCTCCGATTTGGCCGTTATAATTATCTCCCCAACATTTGAGTTCGCCAGTTGTTAAAACAGCACAAGTAAAATCTCCGCCCATACTCACCTCTGCAACATCCTTATCGATCACCTTGAAAGGAGTTAGCTGATCTTGTGTTGTGCCATTTCCAACTTGCCCAGAGTAATTGTAGCCCCAGCAATAGAGAGCCCCTGAAACTATTGCACAAGTCGTGTTTGCCGCGGTTTTCACAGAAGTCACACCTGCTGGAAAGATCAGATACCGCATCTGTTCATCCTCAAATTGGCTGGTCGAATAATCAAGCGCCTTTCCATTACCTACCTGACCGAAAGGATTGTGGCCCCAGCAGTAGAGTGCTTGATTAATAATAGCACAAACATGGGTTCCAGCACTTACCTCTGAAACACCCCCTGTAAATATTTTTAAATCTTTACTTATTGTAGTGTTCATATAACTTGCATCGTTAATATCAAAAAGCTTGTCGTCCACAACAATATGGATATTGTCGCGTAAACCAACTTCATGTGGGGAACTAGAAAAAATAGAGGTAACACCAGAAGAAACTTTTTTTACTGGCAATGCAGAATAATACCCCCAAGAATAATAAGCCCCATTTACAATAGCTCCGATCTGATTATTGCCCTGACTGATAGCAGTAACTCCACTTGGAAAAACTTGAAAGGGTACTTTCTGATTTATCTCTTCAGAACCTGGAGATAGGGAGTGAAGAACGCTACCAGGCGACGGAATAATGCTCCCATATTCTCCATTACCCACTCCTCCAAAAAGCTTACTACCCCAACAATATAGCGCTCCTCTTACAATTGAACAAACGACTTCCACACCAGAAGATATTGCAGTTTTTACAATATCAGTGACTCCGGAGGAAAAAACTTGAAATGGAACCTGGCTCCCTTCCATTGTACCATTTCCCAACTTACCAGCGCCATTGACTCCCCAAGACAACAAAGAGCCATTGTCTTTTATGACAAAAGAAGCCCTACCATCCAACATTGCTTTA
>JAHFAB010000361.1 GCA_023250795.1 Bacteriovoracaceae bacterium | reverse complement strand
AGAGAACAGCTGCAACGGAAAGTCCTCCGTCCGTTACGGCTTTAGAAACAGAATCCGGCAGCGGGCCGCTATTTCCAATGCAAGTCGTGCAACCGTAACCCACTAGATGAAAGCCCATAGATTCGAGAGACGAGTAGAGGCCTGATTCATTGAGGTAATCTGTGACGACTTTGGAGCCAGGAGCGAGACTTGTTTTCACCCATGGCTGCGACTTCAGGCCTTTTTGTCGTGCTTTTTCAGCTAAAAGCCCAGCGGCTATGAGTACACTGGGGTTCGAAGTGTTCGTGCAGCTGGTAATCGCAGCGATGACGACTGATCCATGAGTCAGCGTTTGAGAGGCAGGTGCTTCCTTTGTGTTTTGTTCCGCCAGCATTTTTTTAAACGACTCGGGCACTTGTTTGAGTGGCACACGATCTTGGGGTCTGGCAGGTCCTGCCAGACAGGCTTCTACCTGGGAGAGATCTAGTTCTAGTGTGTCTGTGTACTGCGGATCGGGTTGATTGGCGCTATACCAAAGGCCTTGAGCTTTATAATACGCTTCGATCAGAGGAACTTTGGATTCTCGTCCTGTGAGTTTGACATAATCACACGTTTTTTCGTCGATTGGAAAAAGTCCAATCGTCGCGCCATATTCTGGAGCCATGTTTGCAATCGTCGCACGATCTGCGAGACTGAGAGCGGATAGCCCTGGGCCATAGAATTCAACAAACTTTCCAACGACTCCTTTTTTCCGTAACATTTGTGTAATAGTAAGCACCAGGTCTGTCGCCGTGACTCCAGCAGGGAGTTTTCCATTCAACTTCATCCCGACTACATGGGGGATGAGCATCGAACAGGGCTGGCCTAAGAGAGCAGCTTCGGCTTCGATCCCGCCCACGCCCCAGCCCAAGACACCCAGGCCGTTGATCATTGTGGTGTGGGAGTCTGTGCCCACGAGCGTATCGGGATAGACCCAGGAGGTGCCCGAGTTTTCACCCACCATTGCGACATGGGAGAGGTATTCGAGGTTTATTTGATGCACAATTCCCGTGTCAGGCGGAACGACTGAGAAATTATGAAACGCAGTCTGCCCCCATCTAAGGAAACGGTAACGTTCTTGATTGCGCTCGAACTCTAAACTGGCGTTGGCCTGAAAAGCGGAGGTGTTGCCATAATGATCGACTTGGACAGAGTGATCGATGACGAGATCGGCGGGCTGGAGGGGATTGATTTTATTCGGGTCGCCCCCAAGTTTTTGGATGGCCCCTCGCATGGCGGCCAAGTCAGCGACGGCTGGCACTCCTGTAAAATCTTGCAATAAAACTCGGGCAGGCATGAATTGAATTTCATAGTCCGGCTCCGCCTTGGGATTCCAGTTCAGTACCGCTTCGATGTCCTTTTTTTTGACAACCACTCCGTCTTCGTAGCGAAGCAGATTTTCGAGCAAAATCTTGAGAGAAAAGGGGAGGCGCGAGAGGTCCTTTGATTTTGCCAATGTCGCAAGAGAGTGGTAATGAAACGTCTTTCCAGAGACGGAAAGAGTGGCCTGGGTTCCAAAGCTGTTTAAGTTTTTCATAGGAGATCTAAATTTACTCTAAAACGGTAGAAATCGCACATGGAAATCGTGAGGCCACACCCAGGGGGATTTCCCCTCCCTTTTTGATGGAGCAGGTGCGAAATACTGTTCCGTTTTTATGGGATTTTGAGGGGGGAGATCCGGGGTTTGATTCCGCGCATCGGTATGTTCAGATTTTGAGGGATTCAAACTTCTCGGGACCCCAAAAAAGCTCCAAAGACCTCACTCATCTTGAGTATTTTCAACTCTGCATTTCAGCTCATTTCGCGACAGTGGCGAGTTTCGTGCCAACCGATGTGGATAATCAGATTCGGTTTAAACTCTGGCACCCCAGTTTGGAAACCAGGGTGATCGAGCAAATGCTTTCGGCGACTTTGGAGTTTTATACTTGGGATTTCAAACCCGTTTCTACTCGTTGGGTGGAGTCGCGTTCGGGAAGTCTTTCCGGCCATCACGGCGAGTGGTTCAGTATTGTTGTCGCTGCTTATGGTGCGTTGCGTAGGCGGGTGCCCAGTTTATCCAAAGAGGTGGCTGGTTTGATCCTAAAAGAAATCGAGCGCGAGCGAGATGTGTATGAAGACTTGCGACGAGAGCGGGACGGGATTGGAGTTTTGAAAGCCGCTACCCTCATTGCACATAATTTGGGAGATCTGGATCGCGTGATGGAGATGTGGGGTTTGGGAGAGGAGGACTTTTTACGGCAGGGGGTTTCTGGTCTTGTTAATGGGGTTCAGAAATCTTTACTGCAAGCTGGCCTGCTCAATAAATCTACAATGGCTATTGAGAACCATCGCCATTTTTCTCTGCGCAAGCCGCGTTGTTTGAGAAAGAGTGCAGATTTTCTACTTCCCATAGGCCCGTTTTTTGATGAGTGGGGCGCAAGATTGGTGAGATGTCCTGACTTATCCCCAGAGGATTTGTCGGAAGTGGTGGATGCACTTGTGGCTGGTTGGGAACGGCTTGGGGGTGAGACGGTGGGGTATGCACGGGCATTGAGTGCGATGTTGGAGCATTTTCCCGGTGGACCGCATGCGTTGACTCGTTATTTGCCAGCGAGTGTGAATCGAGCGCTCAAGGCCGGGGTCCTTAGAAATCTGATTTCTGTACCGCGCGCGCGGTTTGAACAGCAGTGGATGAAAAAGGCACTGAGTACATGTCTTGAACTTCGCAAAAAGTGAAATAAACAAGGCTAAGGCCCCATCCCTTCCTCTTCGGTACTTCACTTTTTGCGAAGTTCAAAGGGGGGCGCGCTTTTTATCGTATCATTTTGATACGATTCTGCCGCTTCATATGATACGATTTGAAGTATGGCAAAAGAGAGAGGCCTACACCCAAG
>JAHFAB010000028.1:9113-11402 GCA_023250795.1 Bacteriovoracaceae bacterium | reverse complement strand
TTAAGCCTCTTCTGCTGCAAGTCTAAATTTCTCCAATCCTAATTTCTTCGCCTTCCCACCCTCAATACGAAGTCTGTAAAAAGTTCCTTTCTCTAAATGCCTTTTGATCTCCACACTTCCTTGGGCATACAGCTGTGATTCGAGTTTGCTTTCACTGTAGGGCAACATGACCTCCCATAGCTCAAGCTGGTTTCGAAAATAGTTTAAAATCAAATTCCTTGTTTTTGTAATATCGTCTTCATTGTGTGCAGAAATTTGTAAAGCACCAGGAACTGAAACCCTTGCTCGGTTTCGCCTACCTAAATCTTGGATGAGATCCAATTTGTTCAAAAGTGTAATCCTAGGTTTTCCATCTACACCTAACTCTTTCAACACTTTTTCCGTGACCTCCAGTTGCTCTCTAGCCTGCTCTGAACTTCCATCCACAATGTGGAGTAAAAGATCAGCCTCGTGCAATTCCTCTAATGTAGAACGAAAAGAGGCCACAAGCGCGGGTGGCAACCGATCAATAAACCCCACCGTATCAATGAGCACAATGGGAGGATGACTATGGGGATCAAGTGTCCGAACACTGGCATCCAAAGTAGCGAAGAGCTTGTCTTCGGCTCGAACATGACTTTGTGTCAAAGAATTAAGAAGAGTAGATTTCCCGGCATTTGTGTACCCCACCAATGCAACCTTGAGGACTGTTTTGCGCCCCGAGCGTTGTACATCTCTCTCTTTTTCGATATCAGTCAAACGCTGCCTGAGAATAGACATTCGTTTTTTGACTAATCTGCGATCTACCTCGATTTGTTTTTCTCCCATTCCCTTTTGACCAATACCGCCTCGTTGTCTTTCGAAGTGTGTCCAAAAATGGGCAAGCCTTGGAAGAAGGTACTGAAGTTTCGCCAACTCCACTTGAGTTTTAGATTCTTTAGTTCTGGCGTGTCTCGAAAAAATTTCAATAATCACACCTGAACGATCCAAAACGGGTTTGCCTAAGCCTTTTTCTAAGTTTTTAAGCTGATTTGGCGAAAGTTCTACGTCAAATGCAACCGCGTCAATGCCTCCATGTTTCTCTAAAGTTTCACGAATTTCATCTACTTTCCCTTTTCCAATATAGGTCGCTGGGCTGATCGTCCGAGTATTGACCAAGATTCGACCTTCAGTCTCAGCCCCAAGCGTAGTCAATAAGCTTTGAAACTCATTCAGAGTGCCCTCCTCTTCAAACCCAACACAAATCATCCTGAGTACTTGACCTTGGAGCGGATTAGGCAATAACGATTCTGTACTTTCGAGCATAGGGGTGTTTTCCTTTATTTAAATCTAACCCATTCTATCATAAGCTATCCCTCGGGTATGCAAAACGCACTGGTTAATATCAATGGAAAAATCTTCTCCTCTCGAGAAGCACAGGTCTCAGTCTTTGATCGAGGTTTTCTTTATGGAGACAGTCTGTACGAAGTCACTCGATCCTATGATGGATCTTTTTTTGCTTTAGACGAACACCTCGCACGGCTTGAAAAATCGGCAGCTCTCTGCCGAATGCAAATTGCTGCTTCTCGCACGCAAATGAAAAAGGAAACAGATCGAACTCTTGAAGCCTTTCAAAAACTACACCCAGACTGTGAAGCTTATTGTAGACTGATTGTAACCAGAGGAGTTGGAAAAATTGGATTTGGACTTTCTTCTGTTCTCACCCCACCCCAATTGATCATCATCTTACAACCCTTAGAACTGCCCTCTCTCGCACAATATAAAAAGGGGATGAAACTCAAAGTCTCTCGACGTTTGAGAAACGATCGGAGAGCATTGGATCCTGCAATGAAGTCAGGAAATTATCTAAACAGCTTACTCGCCTACCTTGAGGCCCAAGAAGAAAATTATGAAGACGCCCTCCTCTGCAATTCCGACGGACACATTACAGAAGGAACTACTTTCAACGTTTTTTACATCCGCAACGGTATTTTTGCGACTCCTCCGCTTGATATTGGTATTTTGGAAGGAATTACACGCGATATCGTTCTTAAAATTCTGCAAAAAGAAAACCTCCCTTTCAGAGAAGTGCGATTCCCCAAAGAAAGGCTCTATGAAGCCGATGAGGTCTTTCTCACCAGTTCGATCAAAGAAGTATTTCCCATCACCGAGATCGATGGGCATCAGATTGGACCCAAAGCGCACTCAGGTAAGCCTGGCCCACTCACATCAAAACTTCAAAAACTTTATAAAAGCTGTATATGAAAGAAAAAATAAAATCCCAACCCCACCCACGACCTTTGTCTGAAATGATCAAAGCTGCACATGCTG
>JAHFAB010000028.1:0-9103 GCA_023250795.1 Bacteriovoracaceae bacterium | reverse complement strand
AAACACTATTGTTAAAATACTAAAAAAAACCCATCCCGATTTCGGATTTTTGACAGAAGAAGCTCCCCCAGAGATTTCTCAAAGCTCAGGTCGATGGCTCATAGATCCACTTGATGGAACCACCAATTTTGTCCATGGGTTTCCAATGTTTTGTGTTTCTATCGCTCTGGAATGGAAAAACCTGATAGTTGCCGGAGTGATTTACCATCCTCTATTAGATGAAACCTACACTGCCGTTCGAGGACAAGGGGCTTTCGTCAATCATAAGAAAATACAAGTATCTCAAACCACACAGCTGAAAAAATCTTTACTCACCACTGGCTTTACGTACAGAAAAACCCAGTGGCTCCACACCGAAATGGAAGCCTTCGAACGACTCAGTGGGATTGCTAGAGCCATCCGTAGACCCGGAAGCGCTGCGCTAGATCTGGCCTACACCGCACGTGGGGTTTTTGACGGTTTTTGGGAACGACGACTTTCACCCTGGGACATTGCCGCAGGAAGCCTTCTTGTGGAGGAAGCGGGGGGGAAAGTCACCGATTTTCAGGGAAAACCCTTTCAAACGCATACATCTGAAATCTTAGCTTCAAACGCTGGGCTCCATAAAGAACTTTTAAAAACCATTGCTCCGGAGAGCTGTCCTTTATACAATTGAGAGTATGACGTCTCCGATCACTTCTTGGGTCTACCTGTTTTCACGTTTCACTCACGAGGCACTTCTCTTTGAACTTTTGGGAATTTTTATTCTCACAGCCACTTATTCTGCATTTTGGATATTAAGAAAACGAAAAATCGGTGTCATTACTGATTCGATGCCTGCAGGAATGGTCAAAGAATACCTTGGAGAACTGCTCACCAATATGCAAGGGGTCAAGGGACAACTTTTTGGAGATTCTCCTCTACCTACAAAGGGATCCTACACTCCCTCTCCCTCTACCGCGCCCACGGTTGCTCTTACAGGACTTTCAGATTCGGCAGTTTTACAAAAACTAGCACAACTAGAATCGCAAATGGCTGAGAAAGAAAAATCTCATCAACAGTTACTCAAAGAAAAAGAAAAAATCGAGAAAGAACTTTCTCTCGCAAAATCAGCCAGTGCAAAAAATACGGACGGAGATGCTTCCGGGGCAGAAAGCGCAGAGATCGCCACTTTGAAAGAAAAGATCCAAAGTCTCGAAGATCGCTTGGCAGAATACAGCGTCATCGAAGACGATCTTGCCAATCTCAAACGCCTCCAGCAAGAAAATACTCAGCTCAAAAATCAACTGGCCACCCAAGGAGTCACTCCAACTACGATAGTGGCTACGACAGCGGCAAATCCCACAGCTTCCGCTTCCTCCTTTGATGCCCTAGTGAATGATGTAGAAAAGAAATTAGAACCCACGCCCGTAGCCGCAAATGACTCTCCAGCCGCAGCTCCAGGCGGTGAGAAAAATGACGCAGATCTGGTGGCCGAATTTGAAAAAATGCTCAAGCCTTAGTTTCACCCTGCTTTTCTATGCCTCTTGTACTCCCGTTTGGGGAGCGACTTTATCCCCAAAGGAAATTTACCAAACTATTCACAAAGAACTTCTTCGTCACCAAACTCCAAACTTTGAAACTCTCCTCAACTCTTGGACCCTTCGGTATGGAAATCAGGCGTTTTTACCTCTGATTGAAATTGCAAAAGAGCGATCCCTGCAAGACCCTATCCGTTATATGGCTCTTATGGGGGCAGCAAAAACAGGGGGGAGAAATTCAGCCCACTCCTTCAAACCTTTCTTAAAAAATCCATCATGGATGATTCGAAACGCAGCTCTCAAGTGTCTCAGAATTTTAAACAACCCTACAAATGAAATTTTCCCTCTACTCCATGACCCTGCACTTGTCGTAAGGAGCGAAGCCATCACCTCGGTACAGGCGCTCAAGCCTCAGGGCTCCATGTACGCTTTGATCGATACTCTCCTCAGCCCTGAAAATTATCATCATGGCAAGGCTCTTATAATCCCACAAAAGGCGATCAAGGCCCTCGAGGCAATCACAGGGAAACAAACCCCTCCTGGACCTCTGGAGAAGCAGATTCAGTTTTGGAAACAGGATGCTAATTCTTACTCGTCAACTCTTCATCAATGATCTCTGAAAACGAATCAATGGGAAGAGCTCCACTGATGAGTTGACCGTTGACGAAGAAAGTTGGAGTGGATTTCACGCCAATCTTCTCACCATACTCAAGATCTTTTTCTACCTGCATTTTGAATTTTTTTGTCCCAACACAATCGTCAAACTTCTTTGTGTCCGCTCCGCTTTCTTTTGCAAATTTCTCTAAACTAGCGGTGTCTAATTTGTCTTGATTTTTGAACAATTTGTCATGAAACTTCCAAAATTTTTCCGTTCCCTGTTCATTCACACACATCGCAGCTTCAGATGCTGGTTTTGCATCTTTGTGCATGGGAAGTGGAAAATGTTTAAACGCTATTTTCACTTTATTCCCATATTTTTTCTTAATCTCAGTCACTGTTTCTGCAGCTTTTCCACAGTAAGGGCACTGGAAATCGGAAAACTCTACAATCGTAACAGGAGCGTTTGATTTTCCAAAGAAAGGCGAGTTCCCGACTTCGACGTTCACCTGCATACGAGGTTTTGCGAAATACACTTCGATAGGAGAATTTTTGGTCAGTTTTGCCACATAGGCCTCGACCATTTCCTGTTTTTTCTGAGTCTTCATGTAAGCTTGGATTCTCTCCTTGATTTGAGGCGTGATCTGAGCATCAGGAATGTGTTTGTCTTTTACAAATTTATTATAATCTTTATCAGAGATCTTCATCTCCCCTTGAGTTACTTTTTTATCCATGTACTCTTCTAAAGGCATACCAGCCTTCTTTGCTTCTGCTCCAATGAGCTTGTCGACTAAGAGCTTATTGAGTCGCTCCATTTTGAGTTCATATTCTTTTTTCTTGAGTTCAAAAAAATCGAGCTTGTCGTCACCTACTAATGTCTCTTCAGTAATTTCTTCTCCACCAATTTTTGCAAGCACCCCTGGCTTTGGAGAATCTTTGTATACAAAATGGGGTTTTGCTTTCGCCTGTTGATCCGAACAGGCCACAATTACTAGAACCAAACTCAATGCAGTCAATCTTTTTATGCTCATGAAACCTCCGGTTAAGTGAAAAATAAAAGATTATCGTAAGTCAGTTGTACAGCGGATGCAACGTAAAACTCTTTGGCTTGCTAAAGTTCTTCCTCGATATAACACACCCCCCAAAACCACTTGAATCAAAACCCAACCCCAAAGCAGGTAAGGACGTGCGTTCAATTGTGTGCTCAAAACCAAAAAAAAGATAAAACTTGATCCAAAAAGGATCTGAGTAAAAACAGGAAATCGATAAGCTCTTCTGAAAACCATGGGTTTTTGACAATTCGGACAGAGCTCTTCTGCATCAAAGCGCGTGAACAACATCATGGATATGCAAAATCCCCACCACTTCTTGATTAGAATTGACTACTGGAAGCACACTGATTTTACTCACTCGATTTTCCATCATTTCCAGAGCTGACTGAGCTAAGGCGTCTGGTGACACGGTGACTGGATCCGCTTTCATGATATCTTTCGCTCTGAGTTCAAAAAGCTTTTCTCTGTGTTTTAACGCACGTCTCAGATCACCATCAGTGATAATGCCTAAGAGTTTTCTCCCCTCAACGACAAGCACGGTACCTAATTTTCCAGAAGTAGAAGTCAAAATAACCTCATCCATGGAAGCTATTAATGCGACTTGTGGGAGAGAACTCCCTTGGTGCATCAAGGACTCCACCGTCAACGAAAGTTTTTTCCCAAGCCCTCCCCCAGGATGATTCTTTGCAAAATTTACGGAATCAAAGCCTCGTAATTTCATCAACGTAACAGCGATGGCATCCCCAAGAGCTAATGCGAGCGTTGTACTTGATGTGGGAGCCAAATTGTGGGGACAGGCCTCTTGAACGACTGACGCGTCAATCCAAGCATCACATTTTTCTGCTAATTGAGACCGAAAACTCCCCCCCAAACCAACAATTGGAGTCCCCAGACTCTCTAGAGAGGGAATGAGTTTGAGCAATTCGTCTGTATTGCCCGTATAGCTGAGTGCTAAAATCACATCTTTTTGAGAAACAATTCCTAAATCTCCATGGATCCCCTCAGTTGGATGAAGAAAAACAGCAAAACTCCCCGTGCTAGACAAGGTCGAAGCGATTTTCTGCCCAACCTTTCCTGATTTACCCACTCCAGTGACAATGATTTTTCCACCCTGGTCTAGCGCTCTCATGAAAAGAGCAATGGCTTTTTCCACTTCTGACGTCTTCAAACGACGTGTGCATTCCAAAATAGACTCAGCCTCAAGGACAAGAACTCGGATAATATTCTCCAAAACAGAAAACTCCGGCTTATGTTGGGGACCGAGACTAGTATTGAGAGGCGTCATTTCCATCTTCTTCTATAAACCATGTGGAGTTGACAAAATACAAGAGGTTTTTTACCCTTCATGGATAGGGGGAATTCAAAATGCGAATCAGAGCGATTTTTTTTCTGTCAATGACTTTGGCTGTTTCTAATGTCCACGCCGAATCCTTGGGATTTAGCCTATCTGATACAGCGAACAGGAACTTTTGGCAGTTTTGGAATAGACCCGATCTGAGCATTCAGGCTATAGATGACGTAACCCTACTGCCTTTATCAGATGTGAAAATTAGTATTTCAGACTCTTTAGACTCTGATTTGAGATCATTTTCAATCGAAGCTTATACGGACAGCGAAGGATTTCTAGACTTTTTTACTTTCGATCGCACCTCGCACATCATTACGGCATCAAAAGAGGGTTATACGACTTTTACCTTGGCTGGCGTGAGAAGTAAACACGTCACTTTTTTCCTCAAACCCATCCCCAAAGCCGATTCAGTTGCAATCATACAGGGTGGGATCCAGGGATGGGACCCCCATCCAGGGAAAAAATATGTCCAAGCAGGGGTTGTTTTTAAGAGCTTAAACGCCGTTGATGTCATCGATTTTCAAACCACCTCGTTTTTTTCGCCATTGAAAGATATCATTAATGTGATGGGCTCCAGAGAGATCCCTTCGAATTTAGTCCTCCCCAATCAAGACGTAACGGTTTTATTTGCTACGGTAAACTTGAATAAACCAGTGTTTCGCCTCCCCCTCCTCACCCGGCGCAATACGCGGCTTGCTGTTCTTGAAGCCAGCGGAAAAGCAACAGATATTATGAGTGCGCTTCAGGGTGGCAACGGTTCTTCGTACTTCAGCCTTTTGAATCAACTCTCCCTTTCAAGAATTGGGTTGAGTGACACTTTTCAACCGAGCACTGGTCTGAGTAAAACCATCAATGCAGACATGAAACTGGTTCAAAACCAGTATCAAGTACATGCGAACCGCCCCCCGTTTGCTGCAGATGTGGTCGTGGTTTCCATGATCGATCAAAATGGGGATCGCCGGTTTTTATATCCAACTGATATAAAAACGGCGAGCTCTCTACAAGATCCCAACTCTCTCCATGATGTCAACCTCTCGGGAATCACGCAGAATCAAAATGCAACACAGGGAATTGTGACGGTGGCGTTGGGAGATCAATTTAAACAAGTTTCTGGCATCTTGAGCTCTCAGATATCTGTAATGACAAAGCCGGGCGATTTTTTAAACGTGGCTCTCATTCCAGATTATCAAACCCTTCCACAGACTGTCAATCTAACTGCGCCTGCTCACGGCATTGGGATGCTGAGTTTCTACCAAACCCTGCCACCTGAACTCTCATACCCTGTTTGGACAGTGGCTGTTTTACCCACACTGGGAAACATTCAGTTTTCCACGCAGAACCTGGGAACGAGTGTAAATATTCAAAAATATTCAGTCACTCAACTTGAGTTTGGAGCTAGTTTCAATGAAACCATCATAGATGGCCAAACATTACTCAAAGATCTTAATCGATTTGGAAAAGCGGTATCAGCCCAATCACACGGTGAATTGTGAATCTTACGCTCAAGCGTAATTTTCTATTTTTAATTATATTAGGCGCAGTTTTACCTGGATGCATGAACGCCTACAGACAATCTGTAGGCGGTAATACAGATCAGGTGTTTGTAAAAATTTATTTTACTGACTTTAACACCGCTTGGCAGGGCGTTTTAGATGCACTGAAATCTAACCGTCTCGATGTCTCTAATCGCGAGGGTGGTTTCTTACAAACAAGGTGGTCCGAAAATACATCGGAAAAAAATTTCATCGATTCTTTTGGATCGGCTGACACCGTACTCAAAGCACAGTACCGTTTTCGAGTCACAGTTGCAAAAGGCTTTTACAACGGAAGTCCTTCAGTAAAAATTACAGTTCAAAAAGACCAGCTTGTTCAAAGAGATGTTTTGGAAGGTTGGAAACCTCTGGAAACTGACTCTATCGAAGAAAACACTCTCCTCTATCGGATTGGCCGTATCATCTACATGAGAATGAGAATCGCCCAGCTCGAAGAGGAAAAAACTAAAAAAGCCCTGGAAAACTCGAAATTTTAAGCATTTCTTCTTTGCATCATCATTGAGTGAGCCCGCCTCATCTTATCGAGCTCGTCTTCGTGGTTTTGAGCACTCACCCGCTCACGTTCTTTCAATTGCATTTCTTGCTGAGTCAGTTTTTGCTCATAGAGTTTTACTTGTTCTTCCATCGCCAAACGATGTGATCTCTCTTGATCTCGAAGAGAACGACTTGATTCTTCTTTTACGTCTTGTAAAACCGCCTCATAATCTAATTTTTGATCCATGATTTTCTTTTCAAGATCTCTACTGACTTCATTTTGCCTTGAGGCATACTCTCGCTGAGCCATGCGAAAATTAAAGTCAGAATCCAATCTCATCTCTTGCATTTTTGCATTGAGTTGATTTTTAGTCGTATCTAAAATTTCTTCATATTGTTTTTTCTGTCGATCTAAAAGCACCGAATAATTTCTGTTCAAATTATCCACTTCTCTCCTGTGATCAGACTCCTGATTATTGAGAGTGCTTTGTTTCATATTTTCCATGTCTTGCAGATGCTGTAAGAGTTCTGATCTTTCATGATGAAGTTCTGCTGCACTTCTTTGATTGATACTGTTTTCTCGTGCTGAAGACTCAGTAGTCACATCGTAGAGTCGATTGGAATATTCTTTTTGCAGACTATCTAATGCATTTCGATTTGAGGCATGTTCAGCATCTGCGGTTTTTTGATACTCGTTCACATAAATTTTTCTCAAATTGGCTTCAGCTGCTGGAGAAATAACAGAAGCATCTCCACTCGAGGTTTTATAATTGAGCTGATTTTCTAAAAGTTTGACTTTATCTTCTTCAGACTCTCGATTACGTTGGATTGTATCATTAAAAGCTTTGGCTTGAGCGATGAGAGCTTTTTCCCTCTCACTTCCCAAATCGAGAACAATCCTTTCGTTCTGTTGTACTGCCTGCTCATGTTCTTTCCTTAATCGTTCGTCCATTTGTTCATGATCTTTGTTGTAAATGTTTAATAAATCTTTTTTCATTTCTTCATTTATTTTATTTTGAGAGTGAACAATTTCAGTAAAATGATTATCTTTTTCTAAAAGTGCTTCATTCTTGATAAAATCAGATCTTTCTTCAGATTCTTTCGCAAGTCTTTTCAAATCTTCAATCTCATTTACATAAGATCTTTGTATGCATTGTTCACGAGTTCTCCAGCCCTTTTCTTGCTCTTTGATTGCTTCAATTGTTCCATCTGCTTTGTCTTTTTTATAAGTATCTGCGTGTTTCACAAGATCATTGAGCTGTAACCTCAGAGTTTTATTTTGTTCACTCTCAGATTCAACAGTTTTCTTCACAGCTTTTGATATGGCTTGCAAATGGTCTTGTTCAAGAGTGTTAAACCGATCTTCATTTGCTTGCCTGTATTTTTGCATCTGGCGGTCATAATCAGCTTTTGTATCTTCGATCGCATGTTCTGACTCACGTCGAATGAGATTACTTTGGATGGTTTTATCATCAATTAGATTTTTATAAGAATTCTTTATCCCCTCTAAGTAACCTTCGTTACCAGATTTTTTTTCCTCTACTGCTTTTAGATAGAGCTCATTGGCTGCATTTCTTTCTGCCTGAACAGTCTCATCTAGTGTGAGCAAGTGCCTTCTATTCTGTTCTTCCGATCTTTTCGAATATTCCTCTTGCAGATCTTTGAGTAATCTCTGATCAGCACTGTGTTGATTTTCCCAACCTTCTTTTGCCTGCATAAACTGAGCTTTTGTCGCATCAGCATCATTACCCTGAAAACGCCCGAACTTGTCGTAGGTATCGTTTTTGATGCGGGCAACTTCGTTTTTATTACCCTCTCTTTCACGAGATAGAGTCTCGTTCATATTATCTTTGATATTTTTAACGGTCTCTTCGAGGTCTTTATCCTTTTTTTGCAACGCTTTTTTGTAATTTTCTTCCATCTCTTGCAGATGCTCTTCTTGGCTTTTCAGATTTTTCTTGGCCTGATTACGAAGATCATCCTCCAGCTCAGTCAAATTGCGCTGGTAGTAATTATATCCTCCGTCTGTAGATGAAACAGTAGACATGGATGCAAGCTCCCACTGTAGAGTAAGCAAGAGCCGTGCCAAAGTTTAAAATAAAAAAAACCGAGTTAAATCAGTTTGATATAAAAAAACACCGCATCATTCACTAGGCAATGGTTATCACCGCTGGGTTAAAAATGCCCAACCACAAAAATGGACCTACATCCAAAAAAACCTTGATTTTTACAATAATGTACATTATCATGTTCATTATTGACCAAAAATGAACACTAGGATGTATATGAAACTTAAACCCCCCTGGATAAAATTACTCACTGCAGAAACTGAGTTTGGCCTTAAAGAAGTAGGTCGTCTTATAGCCGAAGCGAGAAAACGCAGAGCGATATCGCTCGTTGAGATTGCCTCCCGTATTGGAGCAGATCGTCGTACAGTGGGACAACTTGAAAAAGGCAATCCAAAAGTTTCACTTGGGATCTTCTTCCAGGTATTAAGCGTCTTAAATCTTCTGAGAGGTATTGAAGAAATTGTTCGACCCGAAAATGATCTAGAGTCTATTTCTAATTCCATTCGAAAAA
>JAHFAB010000360.1 GCA_023250795.1 Bacteriovoracaceae bacterium | reverse complement strand
TGGCTCGAGCCCCAGGGGCTTTCTGGCAACTGCAATAAGAAGATTTGCACTATCTCTGCCCTCTTTTTTCCAGTGTCTTGTTTTTCGTTCTAGGAGTTTAATCATGGAAAGAGGAAGAAGATAGCGGAACGCCTTCATCTGACTAATATAGGAGCTATGATATTTTTCGACCAGCAGTAGTTCAAGACCTGCCCGAGTAAAAAGCTCTTTAAGCTCTTCTACGGTATAGAGAAAAAGATGGTCTCCCCAATGATATTGTTTTGGGATCAGCGCTTCTAAGTGGGTGACCTGTTTATAAGTTGGAAGTTTAGAGCTGTAATCGGCCCCGTTAGGAGTGGTCAGCACACAAATCCCTCCTGGCTTAAGGTTGGCATGCACGGATGTAAGGAGTTTTTCTGGAAAAGCGACATGTTCGATCACTTCCCCCACAAGGACACAATCAAAAGCTTCGGGGTCTCGAAATTCCATCAAATTTGCTTGAATCGTCCTGAATGTGCCATGCGTGTGTTTCTTTCTCGCATAGTTTAAAAACTCAGGATGAATATCAACCGCGGTTACGTCATACCCCCGCTCAGCCAGCAGCAAGCCAAAATTACCCTGTGCGCACGCTAGGTCTGCTAAGCGGTTGCCTGGGCTGTGTTTTTCAACGAGGCGTAAAACTTCTTCAATCCTAAGAAAATGCCCAAACACCGAAGCTTTATGACGATTAGGGTTATAAAAATATCGCTCGTCGTCTCCCCAGCAAAACTGTCGTTCGAAGTCGGTTTCAATCTCGGATTCTGGAACTCTGCGCATTGCAGTCTCTTTATCACAACCAAATCATCAAAACGAATGGAAATGAACCCCAAGAGTTATGTGATACCCACTACCGACACTTCGCCAGGCGAAGTGAAAGAGTGAGAACATTGGCAGATGCAACAGCGGTGGTTTCGCTTTGGGCTGTCGTCGCGAGCTGGCGTATGACAACCGACGTGTTTGCTCTGATGATTCCATCTCTTCCGCAGTCAGAGGCTGTGGCTTTAGGTGTAGTTGTCAAGATCTTGCTATGGAGCTCTTCCCCCTCTGCAGAGGCCAGTGTTTTTTGGACTTGTACGCCCTTCTTGCTTGCAAAAAAAGCGTCTAAACTGAACTGTGCGTTTTGATTTGAATATAAATCAACCGAACCACCCAGTTCCGCCTGAGTAATGACCAGGTTTTTCCCATTGGGTAAGTGGACGGGCAAGGCAATGCTACAAGTTGAAAGCTCAATTTGACTCCCTTGTACTAGCTTAGCTTGGTGTTGATTCAGACCGATGTGGAGTACACCCGTATTTGGATCAAATGCACTTTCCACGCTTCCACTATTGAGTGGACATCCCGAGCCATTGGCGGCGAGTGTATTGAGATCTATAAGGTTCCCTAACTCTCCTTGATCGGCGGCGAGTGCAAGCCCAGCTGTTGAAAAGACAATCATTAGAGCATTTTGAAAAAAAAATTTCTTACTTGTTTTCATAGTTCCCCCTATTTCCCTCACTACGAGTCCTTTTTGGACTCATTTCTAGGGCGCTTTGATCTCTGTAGCAATTTGAGTGCCAACTCCTTGTGCGGAGATCGGAAGAGAATAGATGACACTGGTGCTGTTTTGGCCATGTCTGCGCTATTTCTGGCATACCACCGGATTTTGGGTAAAGGGGTCGTTATACTAGAGCGATTGCCCCATCGTCAGGGAGTGATCAGCAATGTCCAAGAATGTTTTTAATGGAGACATACTTTTTGTCAAAGAAGACATGGGTTTCTTAAATCAAAAAAAGTTAAGCTTCTCAAGGAAACAATGCGTTTGCACCGATGAAAGGGATGGATGGACACTGCCGGACTTTGCCATTTAGTGTGTATTTTTTTACACATTATATTTTTAAAAAATAGGGATAAAGTGCTGTTTGGGGGAATGTTTTATGGTTTTTTTAATTTCAGCCTTGTTTTTCTGGGTGACCGCCGTTTCTGCTGACAGTGTAGGTTTGGATCTCAGTATTCTTAAGAACAATAAGGTGCCAGATTTTAGTATAGACTCGTTTGCAATAAACCAAGATGGAGTCTCTACACCTAAAAAAATTACTCTCAGAGGAGAAAGTGCTGGGGGCTTTAATGTTCGGACCGCAGAAATCAGGGCTCAACAAGAAATCATAAGGTTGAAGTTATCTTATTTTAATGATGCAGCACCCATTAATTTCGAATCTTTGCTGCTTTTGATTCTAAAAGACATCGTAGAACAGAAAAAACTTTTAAATTCCAAGGGCAGTGATCAGAAGACCGCAAAACAACGATTAGATCAACTGAACGCAATTTTTGCAAAATTTCCAAAGGAGAGAAGTCTTCTCTTACAATCTATTCAGCTGTGGAAAAAACTAATGGTCCCTCTCAACGAGGTTACACTTTACAGCCCCTTGACTCAAACATTGGAGCAAATAACAATAAATGCCCAAGTGATAGCACAACAAGAGCAGGAGAAAGTGAATGGTAGCATTACAGAGATGGAGGCAAGTCAAAGAAAGTCTAAAGAAAAATGTGATGTTGCCAAAGGCCTTTTTGAACAGGCCAAGACTAACATGGAAGATATGAAAAACTCCTGTAAAAAAATATCAAACTCACCTACTGCAATTCAGGATAGGGCTTTGCTAAAAGAAAATTGTACAAAGACCAGAAACATATTAGAACAAGCTAATACAGCAGCTAAGGAGTGTGTTTATTTGAGTCAAGTGGCGCTGCGCAACACTATTTATGCATTAAATCAAATTGTTTCGGCATTAGACACAGAGATCCTTTCTGCAACCCCCCTACAGGGGTTGATTTTATCACAAAAACAACTGTCCTCAAATCTTGAAACGAGCATTCCAATAAGCAGTAATTATGTGGGAAATGTAAAATTAGAACTCAAG
>JAHFAB010000027.1 GCA_023250795.1 Bacteriovoracaceae bacterium | reverse complement strand
CTCCTGAAGGCTTCAGTCTGTTCAATGGTATCCGAGATGCAGGGCCAGACAATTGGGGTCGCTATCTTCTAGACAAAAAATTCGCACGTATACTCACTGAGGTGGAGTACATTGCAGCAGGAGGACACAATCGAGTCGGTGCTCTGGCCTTTTCAGATGATCCAACCTCTGGACCCAAAATCTATACTCCTGATGGATTCCAAACTCAAAATTCAAAGCATTTAGATCTTACATTATGTATTGGGGCAGTAAAAGATGTCGAAGCATCAGAGGAAACTGAACGCTTGAAACTTTTTTTACAGTATGGACCTTCGCTGGGTGGAGCAAGACCTAAGGCCTCAGTCATCTGGAAAGAAAAAATCTACCTTGCTAAATTCTCTCTTTCTCATGATGCCAGAAATGAGCCCCTGGTAGAGTATGCAACGATGACTCTCGCGCGCATGTGCGGATTAACGGTTCCAACAGTTGAAAAAACGGAAGTAGAAGGACGCTCAGTTTACTTGATCGAACGATTTGATCGTACAACGCATGGAGATCTGATTCCATTTATCTCAGGACTCACCCTGACTGGAGCCCATGAAAGTGATTATTCATACTGGAGCTACCACAGTTTGGTTGATGCGATCACCAAATACTCAAGTCACCCCAATCAGGATTTGAGAGAGTTATTTCAACGAATGGTCTTTAATATTTTAGTTTATAATAATGATGATCATCCCAGAAATTTTGGTTTTCTTAACTCAGGACAGAACCGCTGGGACCTTTCTCCTCTCTATGACGTTGTTCCTGCAACTGTAAACTCCCAGAGCTACTCTCTTGCGATGACGGTTGGCACCCAAGGAAAGAGGGCGACCATTGAAAATGCACTTTCGCAATGCGAACGCTTTCATTTGACCACGGATATCGCTCATGGAATTATTAATCAGATGAAAACTGTCATTGCAAGCTGGCGCGATCACTACAAAAAATGTGGGGTAAAAGACAAAGAAATTTTGCTATTAGAAAACAGTTTCACAGCTAAATAAAAGTGGGTGTGTTACAAATATACCACAGAGAAATCTACCCCACCAACGTCTTGATCGCATGCAGCGTAGTGGCGCGGCTCACCTCTGCAATAGACTCAGTCAGAGGTATTTTCTTGGGGCAAACTTTCACGCAGTTCTGTGCATCTCCACAATCGGTGATGCCACCCTCTCCCATCACACTCTCCAAACGCTCACTCGCGTTCAAAGCTCCTGTGGGGTGAGTGTTAAACAACCTCACTTGATTAATAGCCTGTGGACCGATGAAAGGCGAGTGCGTCCCATACTGTGGGCATGCCTCTAAGCAACATCCGCAAGTCATGCACTCTGACATTTTATAACGAGTGAGGGCCAATTCTTGCGAGTAACGAGGTCCTTGCCCCAAATCATAGGTACCATCGACTGGAATCCAAGCTCGCACTTGCTTCAGGTGATCAAACATACGTGAACGATCCACAATCAAATCCCGAATCACTGGAAATTTTGAAAAAGGCTCCAACCGAATGGGCTGTTGCAACTGATCAATCAAAGCCGTACACGCTTGTCTGGGTTTTCCATTGATCAACATAGAGCAACTTCCACAGACCTCTTCTAGGCACGCGCTCTCCCAGGCAGGAGGAGTGGTCGCCTTCCCCTCCACTGTCACAGGCCTGATTTGCAGATCTTGTAAAACAGCAATGACGTTCAGATTCGGCCGGTACTTCACTCGAAACACTTCCCACTGACTCGGGGCTCCTGGTTTTTCTTGTCGTTTGACGTGGACTTCTACCATTTTAGGATCTGTTTCATTGGCCATGGTTTATTTAACCTCAGTTTAATGTGCTGTTGGAGCGACCGTTCCGCCCTTATCTACATCATACTTTCTCGGACGGGGTTTAATCAACGAAACATCCACGGGATCGTAACTAAATCCTGGCTCCCCAAAAACACCCCCTTCTCGGTACTGAGCAATGGTTGTTTTCATAAAATTGGCGTCGTCTCTATTGGGAAAATCAGGCTTATAATGAGCCCCTCGGCTCTCATTTCTTCTTAGAGCCCCGAGAGTCACCACGCGAGCCAATTGCATCATGGCATAAAGTTGACGGGTGTGATGGACACTCTGATTGGCCCAATTGCCGCGATCAGAAATTCCACAGTTTTTCCAACGGGACTGGAGCTCTTGGATTTTATCGTCTGTCGCTTGCAATTTTGGGTTATAACGCGTCACAGTTACGTTCCTGGTCATCCACTCTCCGAGTTCACGCGCCAACTGAAATGGATTTTCCGGCCCATCCATTTTTTTTACTTTTTCCACAAGATCTATTTGCTGTTTCAGTGCTCCATCAAAAAACGAAGAGGGCACTTCGTTTTCATGTTTCTTCAAACCCTTACACCACTTGGCCATCGCAGGACCCGCAACCATCCCCGCATAGATGCACGAGAGCAAAGAGTTCGCTCCCAAGCGATTGGCGCCATGGATCGAGTAATCCACCTCTCCCACTGCAAAAAGTCCAGGCGTGCTTGTCATCTGGTCATAATCCACCCAAAGTCCTCCCATGCTGTAATGCACGGCCGGAAAAACTTTCATCGGCACTTTTGTCGGATCATCGCCCATAAACTTTTCATAAATGTCTAAAATCGCCCCAAGCTTTTTCTTGAGAGTCGCTGCCGGAATATGGGATAGATCCAAATACACCACAGCGTTTCCATCAATCCCAAGACCCATGTCATAGACGACTTTGTGAATCGCTCGTGTGGCTATATCCCTTGGAACAAGATTTCCATAAGCCGGATACATTTCTTCTAAAAAGTACCAGGGTTTTCCCTCTTTCATGACCCAAACTCGCCCACCCTCTCCTCGCGCACTCTCGGACATCAGTCTGAGTTTATCTTCCCCCGGGATTGCGGTGGGATGGACTTGGATGAACTCACCGTTTGCATACTTCACTCCTTGCAAATAAGAAATCGCGGCAGCTGATCCAGTATTAATGACAGAGTTTGTGGATTTTCCAAAGAGCATCCCCGGTCCACCCGTTGCAAGCGCCACAGCACCCGCGCGAAAAACCCGCACTTCCATGGTCACTAGATGGGTGGCCACAATCCCGCGGCAAACACCTTCGCCGTCTTTGACTGCGCCTAAATATTCCCACCCCTCGAACTTTCTCACTTTTCCTTCGACTTCAAATCGTCTCACCTGTTCATCCAGTGCGTAGAGCAATTGTTGTCCCGTCGATGCGCCCGCGAAAGCCGTTCGGTGATGCTTGGTGCCTCCAAATCGGCGAAAATCCATGAGCCCTTCTCCGGTACGATTAAAGGGCACTCCCAACCGATCCATGAGATAGATAATGCCCGGTGCAGCTTCGCACATTTTCAAAACGGGGGGCTGATTAGCCAAAAAATCTCCACCATAAACGGAGTCATCAAAATGCTCCCAAGGAGAGTCCCCTTCCCCCTTCGTATTGACGGCACCATTAATTCCACCTTGAGCGCAGACCGAGTGGCTTCTTTTGACAGGGACGACCGAAAAAAGATCGACCTCCATTCCAGCTTCGCAAGCCCTGATCGTGGTCATTAATCCTGCAAGTCCACCGCCGACAACTACCAATCGATGCGTTTCTGCCATTTGATCTCCAAATTAAATTTAAATATTTCCTAAAAATTAATCACTACTGCTTTGCCAAAAAAACCCAGCAAGGCATTAATGCCGACTAAGCCCAAACCCACTCCAATAGCTGTACAGACATAGGCTGAACGTTTCATGGATTTCTCAGTCGTCGTAATTCCCCACCCAATCAGAAAGGACCAGAGACCGTTTGCAAAATGAAAGACGGCAGAAAGAATCCCGGTCAGATAAAATAAAAACATCCCCGGTTCACTGAGTTCTTTGACCATGTAATCAAAAGTGACGGTCACCCCTTTGATGCTGGACTCAATTCGAGTTTCATAGACATGGAGGCCGATGTACAAAAGAAGAATCACTCCAGTCACTCTCTGAAGCACATACATCCAGTTTCGTGCGTAATGATAACGCAGGTTGTTAGGGCGTCCTGCTACTGCAATCATAATTCCGTAAATCGAATGGTAAAGAATCGGCAATCCGATCATCCCCACTTCTAGAAAAAGAACATAGGGCATCGATCGTAATTTTTCGACCGCCTCGTCAAAGGCCTTAGGACCGTAAACTGCATAAGAATTGGTCCAAAAATGCTCCAAGAGAAAAGCGCCTATGGGGACCACCCCGGTTAAGCTATGAAGTTTTTTAGCCCAAAAACTAGCGCCTATTTGAGCGGAAGATTCCGTGACATCTAACGTTGTTTCATGTGGCATAGCTTAATTTATAAGCCCTGAGTTTGCCTGGGTCGAGAAGAAAATGAAAATTTTAAGCTGACTGCTGAGGTTTTATTGAAACCAGAAGTTTAAGCTGCCGCTGAAATTTCTGCTTGCGATTGAGTACAAATACTCAAAACTTCTTGAGCCACAATGACGGCTCTGCCTGTCTTCATTTCTGAAAATCCGAGTTCTGCCACTAATCCAAATCCGGCTAAAAAATTTTCCGCTTCTTGAGAGGGAGTCAACCCCCCTAAAACGGGGATCCATGCACTTTGAAAAACCAATGCTTTGCGGCCTGCTAGTTCTTCCAAAGTGAAGACCTGTAAGAGACTTGAGAGCGGGAACCACGTGAGGCCATCAGACGTCTTCAATTTTTCAGAAACCCAGTTTGTCCGAATTAAAACCCCCTTGGGCTCTTTTTGCTTTGCCAGTTGTATCCGATTTTGAATCCGATTTTCTCGCATTTTTCCAGAAGAAGAGCTGAAATGCAGTAACGGATGAGAGGTCTCTGATACCAAACTCAAACTCGGAAACCCCGCTTTTTCCTGGGATGCTTTTTTGTTTAACTTTTGGATCACCCCACTGACTTGGTAGAGAGCCTGCTCCGCTTGGGGCAGCCAAACGGGCTTGCTTGCGGAGTCTTCTAGAGACTGACTCACCAAATGAGATTCCAAAGAATGCAAGGACTCCACGATCCCTAGCCCAGAATCCAGCATACTGGCCGTTCCCTTGAGCGTATGAACGATTTGAAAAAAAGACTGAACGTCTTCTATCTTTACCTTCTCTTGGTCACGAAAATTTGTCGTCATTTTATTGACGCACTGATGCGCTTGCAGAAGTAGACGTTCCGTGTCGACCAAAAATGAGGCGAGAAGTTCTTGCGGATGAGCGCTCATAGGGGACTTATCGGAGATTTGGGGAAATTCTTGGGATTTTATTATTGCCATTTTCCCTGGATTACTGAATCTCTAGGCCAAGCCTTGGGAGTCTACTCATCAAACTAGTGGCTTACCTGTTAGAGAGTTCACTTTTTATTCTTTTGGTAACAATACCTTCTGAGGATTCAAGTAAACGGCTGTACCATCACCAGTTTGGCTGGCAGAATTATTCCCCCAACACTTTAGTTCACCTGTATTTAAAACTGCACAAGTAAATGACACACCCATGCTCACCTGTTTTACATTTTTTTCAATTACTTTATATGGAGTATATTGATTATTTGTGGTTCCATTCCCCACCTGTCCTTCATAATTATTACCCCAGCAAAATAGTGCATCATTAACCACGGCACAAGTTGTTTGACCACTCGGACTGACCTCCACAGATTGCACACCGCTTGAAAAAACTGGATATGGATTTGATATATCACGTTGAGCAGTTGTTCCATCTCCAATTTGTCCGCTCTCATTTGCACCAAAACAATAGAGTCCCCCTAATTTAATTAGACAATGATTACTAATACTGCCAGCTGCGCTACCAAATACATATTGAATGATAGGACCACGGATAATTTCATTTCCAGCTCTCATATTTATAAGTGAGCCTTTATAAATCATATAATCATTATTAATAATTTGAGGACTTACAAGGTTCTTATAATGGGAAATAGGAAATTGGTATTCAGTTTTATGCGGTAAGGGATAATTAGTACCGTTAACGCTAGGAGAAGAATAAATCTCACTTTTTTCATTTGAACCCCACCCATACACTTCATTATTAAAAATAGCAAAATTTGTACCTCTACCCAATATCACCTCTGAAACTCCGGATTGAAAAAAGAACTGCTCGGGTTTCTGGTAAAATTTCACTAAAGAGTTCTCTGCTGATGGGTATGGATCCAATATGTCTCCTGTCCTAAGCTTCCCTAGGTACTGAGAATTCCCCCAACATCGTAACTCTCCACTTTGCATAATTGCACAAGCCGCAGTGAAACCACTTGTAGTATAAGGTATCGCATGTTCTGCAGGAAAATCAGTAGTGCGATTAGTAAAAATAGACTTTACACCATTAGGCAGTATCGTTTTGGGGGCTGTTACACCCCCCTTACCAATACCAAGCTCTCCATAAGCGTTTGATCCCCAACAATAAGGTTCACCATTAACAAGGGCACATGTACGAAAAAACCCAGATTCAAATGTCGAAACACCCGCTGAAAAAAGGATAGTATCTCCAAGGTTTTCAAAATCTAATATACCTTTTCTCAGTGATCCATCGTAATAAGTAATATTTGTAATCGAAGAATCTTCTTCTTGTCTAAATTTCCAACCAGAACAACGAAGCTTTCCGCTCTGTAAAAAACACCTCTCGTTAGGAAAGGAGGCTTTTACCGAAGTAACTCCTTGGCCGAAAGTAGAACAAGTTGAAAAATATTTTTTTTTGTCACTTAACAAAGTGGGGTTGGGGTTATCACATCTTGTTTTTAGATCATTTAGATAAAGTTGGTTAGCTAGATAAACTTGGCTAGGTGTACTAGAAAAGAAACTACCACAATAAAGATCTCCAGACATAATAGCACAGAAAGCAGACCAAGGCTGCCCTCCAAAACCTGTTTCTGATACATCAGTTACTCCAGACGCAATCAATTTACAGTAAGTACCAGCTTTACAGTTCGCTATATCCCCCAAGGCATTGCAATAAAGTGCACCCTCTTCTGAAATTAAGCAGACAGGCTTTCCTGTGCCTGATATGAGTCTTGTTTCAAGATTATTTAATAAATATTTAACTTTTGGGACATTTTGATTTGCATTCACTTTTTCTAGCCCATAGCCATCTATCGAATATAGATCCCCATTGGCAATTGTCAGATGCACAAAAGCATTTCCACCCAATAAAGTCACTCCAGAAGAAAGAACCTTTCTAGGTTCAATAGAATCAGGACTAATACAAAAAAGTGCATCCATCACTAAAACCGCATGTGCGCAATTACTAGAATTTTCCGCTCCTATACTTATAGCCCTGACGTCCTTAACCTCTTTTGTAAAAATCTTTTTAGGGTTTCCCTGTGATTTCAATTGTGATCTTGATCCCCAGCAATAGAGTGCTTCCTCTTTGATTGCACAAGTTGAATGTTTCGATGCCGATACTTTTGTTACACCAGAATCAAACACTTTACGTGGGGTGGAACGAAATCCACCCACTGTTCCATCACCTATTTGCCCTTCTCGATTATCTCCCCAACAGAAAAGAGCTCCTTTGGGTTGCTGAATAAAGCAAGTATGAGTAGGCCCAATCGCAAAGGGAGTGAACCCTGGTGGAGTTGGGGGAGATGAGTTCTCGCAACTCGTAATCTCTTTCACGCTACTTGCAAATGCAAAGTAGGGATTTGCTTTCATGGTTTTTTCTGCAGAACATGGAAAAATCTTTAGTCTACAAATGTCCGTAAAAGTTTCAAACCCGATTATGTTTTCGTTATTTGCATTTTTTAATAAATATGCCTTTACCAGTGGATCACTGAGTGGACCTGATGCTGGATTAGCAGCTTGTAATCTCAGAGCTTCTTTTTTTGGAACTCCGAGTGCTAAAAATTTGTTATTCTCTAATCTTGTTTTTATTTCGGGTAGTTCAAAAAACTGGGGTAATGTCAAATTAGGATTTTTCCCCTTAGCCAAACAAAACTGCTTATTAAACTCAATCTCGCTCTGAGCTTGGATCAAAGCCAAAACTGCTTCGGCAAAAGAAGCATCATTATTTGAAGCAAGCTGACGGTTTTGAGAAACAAGACTTACAAGCGCCCCATATCCAATCAACACAGCTGCCCCAATCACTAGCAAGCTGATTAATAGTGCGTTCCCTTTTTGATTTTCCAGCTTACGCCCCTCTTTCTAACTGTCTAACAATGGTCTCATTTCTCTGGAGAAAATAGAATGTGTCAAGTTTGACTGCAAAAACGGCCATATACATAATGGTGGCATTTTACTCAGTAAAAAGTGAGCTGCGAGCACGTGAGCTTTCTGTACCAACTCAGGCAACGCTCCCACTCCGCAGCGGAGTGGACAGAAACGGTCAATAAAAACTGCCAGGAAAAATAGAGAAATTATTTATAAAAAATATTTTAGTCAGGTCGAATTCTGTTGACAGATTTTTTATCAAAAATACGAAAACAGTTTTCGTCTCAGCTACTGTGTTTATAAAACCTGTCACAATGGTTTAATAACGGTATTTTTGAACTTTTTTTCTGTTTTATCCCTGGCTAAGTTACTAAAAATACCCTCTCGCAAATTGAATTTTACGAGCTGAAAATACCCTTAAAAAAGCCATGATACAGACCTTCCTACATGTTCGCCATTATGACGGACTAAACATAAAGGAGAAAATAAAATGAATCTAAAACACTTATCTGATCTAGAACTCTGGAATAATACAAAAGAAATAGTCTCAAAAGAACGAGAAATGACCACTCACTTTTTGTGGCACCTCAAAGAAATGGAGAGTCGAAAACTTTACGTAGAAAGAGGCTTTTCTAATCTCTTTGCTTACTGTGTAGAAGGACTGGGCTACACACCAGGGTCGGCCACACGCAGAATCAAATCAATGAAGTTGCTAAAAAATTTGCCAGAGCCAATCCAGAAAAAAGTCGAACAGGCACTGAACACAGGGAAAGTTTCTCTGAGCAATATGAGTTCTCTTCAACATTTCTTTGAGAAAGAAAAAAAATACTGTGAAAAAGAATATACACAAATGGAAAAAATAGATCTTTTAGAAAAAATCGAAGGTAAGAGCCAAGAACAATGCCAAAGATTACTTTTTTCTGTCAGTGAAAACCCAGAAAAAACAGTCCTAGCACAAGATTATGAGAGAAAAATTTCAGAAACACAGTCGGAAATTAAGTTTATAGCAAGTGATCAACAAATGGAGAAATTTAGGCGGGTTAAAGAAATCACTGTACATACAAACACTCATCCTTCTTATGCAGACTTATTTGAAATGCTAGCAGACTTTATGCTGATGAAAAAAGATCCTGCTTTTAAAACTGAGCGGACAGAGGCTACAAAAATTAAAAACCCCCTCTCCGTCAACCATATTCCAAACCAAAGTATACAGCAACCGCCACAAAACAGGAGACCTTACACTTCAAAAAAACTAGAGCGACAGGTTCACGAACGAGACAACTCCATATGCACTTTCGAAGATCCCGACACAGGTAAAATATGTGGGTGCAAATATGGCCTCGAATTGGATCATATTTTACCTTTGGCATTAGGTGGGAAAAGTACGTTAGACAACTTACGTGTCCGGTGTAAGCCCCACAATTTGCTCGAAGCAGAAAAAGTATTTGGAAAGGAAAAAATGCGGAAGTATTATAAAGAACGTTAACAGGTTTTCCATACACCTGACTTCTCTGAAGTATCAGATTTAGTCGTAGTTAATGCAACTAATCACACACGGAACTAGACACAATTGCACAGGTAACATCCCTTGGTTGAGAACCACAAGCACTACATGAGTCCAAATTTTTATTAGTGTTGGAGCAAGTCGCTGGGTTTGTAACACCCTTATCAAAATGGCACGCGCCTGCAATTGGAGCGTCAGTACATGAACACACACAGCATTCTTTGTGAGGATTACTCGAATTCGAAGCCAATATTACAGGTACTGGGAAATCAAATTGATTTAAGCCAATGAAGAGCGATACAAGGACGGAAGTTGATCTCGTTTTTGTTATATGTGGGTTCAAAAACAGATACGCAACACTAAACGCCTGAAATAACGGAACTGTAAATTTCCTTTTAGTCCGCAAATCCATACAACTGAATTCACCTGCACCTGATCTTGCTGTAGGAATAGTACATTTTGTCACACTAGTTAGATTTAATGCAGCGAATAAGCGCTGTGCGCATCCGGCCGTATTGTTCAGATTGGAGCAAAAATTGTTGAATTTTAGAGTAGCAAATTTAATCACCAATGCTTCTACGCCCCCCACATCATGAAGGAAAGGCAGGATGTTTAGCACGCCACCAGGTCCACCAAACACTGCCTGAATGGAAGCATAGGGCTCCGGAAGTGTAGACGGCCTAGATGTTGCATTTAATAGGTCGCTTGCAGCAGTCCCACTTTTTCCAGCTTCTCCAGTAGACGGCTTAGATGTTGTATTTAATAGGTCGCTTGCAGCAGTCCCACTTTTCCCAACTTCTCCAGTAGACGGCCTAGATGTTGTATTTAACAGGTTTGATGCATCAATCCCAATTTTTTCACCTTCTTCAATAGAGTAAACATTTTTAAGGACCCCCAAAGTACAGGACAAAAGCACCACTGCAATTACCAAGTTTTTTTTCTGTTTAATTGTTTTCATCCTAAAAGGATACCCCCACCCCAGCACATGTCAATTTTTTTATTTAAAAATTAGCGATCTTGGGGGATTGATAAATATAAAATGGATGCACTTATTTCGAATATCGCACAGACAACACGCCCACTCCGCAGCGGAGTGGACAGAAACAATCAACCATAACCCACTACTCCTTCCGCAGGATAAAACTCCCACCGCCACGAGCCGTTCGCAGGTTTAAAAAAATAAAGCCATCACTCTCAGAAATTTCTCCCTGAAAGCTCACGCCTTCTTTCTGACTCCCCATTTTTCCTCCAGGCCGAAAAATCTCCTGAGATACCCCACCAGAAAAGGTTTTGCCCTTGGCTTTGGGATCATTGAGCACAAAAATTTGGGACAAAGCCTGAGCTTGCTGAGCCACCTGTTTTTTTGCTACCATCACAAACTCACCTTTGAGCACACCCGCTGATTTTAATTCTAAACGCAATGTCGCTGGAGTAGAGAACAGACCTGGCTTCCCCACTCTAGGGAAAATCCAAAAACCTTTCCAAATACCTGGGAAAACAGAAGCGACTCGATCTTCTGAACTGGAAACAATCACCAGAGGGCCTTTTGCTTCTGAAAATTTCCCATTGAGGCGATCTAGGATCCAAGGAGTTTTTTCCTCGCGCATGTATTGATCTAAAACTGCCTTAGCGCGAGCATCACTCTTTGAATTCTGGGCTATCCCCTGCAAAGTCTGCGCGGCGACTAGTCGCGTTTGGAGATCAGAATGATGTAAGTATTTTGAAACAAACTCTGTTTCCTTAGACCCCTGTGAGACCCCCACACTCTTGACTGCAGCATTTCGTAGAACGTCTTC
>JAHFAB010000026.1:8737-11643 GCA_023250795.1 Bacteriovoracaceae bacterium | reverse complement strand
AAAACCTGTTCTTCTTTTGGCAAGAACTGTCAAAGGGAAGGGGGTCTCTTTTATGGAACACCCCGTAGACTGGCATGGTGTAGCTCCAAAAATAGATGAAGCTAAAAAGGCCATCCAAGAACTTATTACAAAGAATCATTTGAAACCTCATTTATTGGGAGGATCCAAATATGCCTAAGGCTACTCGGCAAGCATTTGGAGAAGCTCTAGCCCGCTTGGGTGAAAAACATCCAGAGATTGTCGTTTTAGATGCAGATCTTTCGAAGTCGACTAAGTCTGAAATTTTTGCAAAAAAATTTCCTGATCGTTTTTTTGAAATGGGGATTGCAGAAGCCAATATGATTGGAACCGCGGCTGGGCTTTCTTTTGCGGGAAAATTGCCTTTTTTGTGCAGTTTTGGGTGCTTTCTCACTGGTCGTTACGACACCGCTCGGCTGAGCGCTGCTTATGCACAAGCGAATATCAGAATGATTGGAACTCATGCAGGCCTTGGCATAGGAGACGATGGCCATAGTCAAATGGGACTCGAAGACATCACTCTCATGAGAGCATTGCCAACAATGGGCGTATTTCAACCCATGGACGCACAAGAGACAGAGCATGTGATGGATTATTTGGTCCAAAATTGGAGGGGCCCTGCTTATCTAAGACTGACTAGACAGACCTTGCCTGATTTTTATCCTAAGGGTGTTCCGTTTCGTCCCGGAAAACTATTAGAACTGAGACGTGCGCAAAGAGTTCAAGTTGTTTGCATCTCTACTGGCGCGGGCGTAGCAGAGGCCATGCAAGCGGCTGAAATGCTAAGCCTCAAAGGGATAGAAGCTTCCGTTTGGTCCGCTCATTGTCTGAAACCATTTGACGAACAAACTACTGTAGAAATTATCCGCTCATCAAAGCTCGTAATCACAGTGGAAGATCACACCGTCATTGGCGGGTTAGGCACTTGTGTGGCTGAGACGTTAGCTAAAATCTCAGAACATCCTAAGCTTATCAAATTTGGAGTCCAAGACACCTTTGGTGAAAGTGGTGAGCCAGCTGAACTTTTTGAAAAACATGGCTTTTCTGCCAAAGCCATTACTGAGATGGTTCTACAGAATCTGAATAATTTGTGCCACCCCGGTAAATTTTAAACTTTACAGCCGTAATACGTTGTGGTACACTTAATCATGCGTTTTGAGTGGGATACAAAAAAGGAACAGGCAAACATTAAAAAACATGGTGTCTCATTCAAGGAGGCTGAGGAAGCGCTAACATCAGCAATTGTAGTTGTTTTAAAGGAAGATTTTGACCATGACGAACAACGCTTTGTGTTCTTAGGGATGTGCAAACGGCTTAATATTTTGGTTGTTGTCATCGCATATCCTGAAGAAACATTGACAAGAATCATATCAGCTAGAAAATCCACTAAAAGTGAGAGGAGTTTTTATGAAGCACAATTATGATTTTTCGAAAGGAGCGATCATTAAAGGCTCTGTAAAATCGAGGTCACAAGTAGAATCCGCCTTGAAAGAACAACAGAAAACGTTGACCTCGATTCGCCTTGATGCTGACATTATTGCAGTCGCAAAAAAGAGCGCAAATAAAGAAGGTATTGGCTATCTGACTTGGTTAAACAAAAAATTACGTCAGGTTGTTTTGAATGAAAAAACTCTATTCGATCACCTAAAAAAGAGAATTGAAAAACTAGAAAAGGCGTCTTTAAAATGAAAGCCTGGAGAATTTCGCAGCACGGAGGTCTTGAAAATTTAAAAAGAATAGAGCTGCCCTCTCCTGTACCCAGCTCTTCACAAGTCCGGATCAAAGTCGAAGCTGTAGGACTCAACCATATGGATCTTTGGGTTCGTAAGGGCGTCACAGGACATCGGTTTCCATTACCCATCACTCCGGGTTGCGATATTTCTGGGGTGATTGAAAGCACTGGAACTGAAGCTGCCGATAAAATGAAAGTACTTGGAATTTCTCTTGGTGCTCCAGTTTTGCTCAATCCCGGTGTCTCATGCGGAATTTGTGAAGCTTGCCTGGGTGGCTTTGATCCCATTTGTTCTCACTACGGTATTATTGGAGAAACTCAAGATGGGGGTTGTGCAGATTTTGTCACTGCCCCGATAGAAAACATCGTTTTAAGACCCTCGGATTTGTCAGCTACAGACGCTGCGGCACTTCCCATTCCATTTGTCACAGCGTGGAGCATGCTCACTCGAAAAGCCTGTTTGCGCCCAGGAGAAGTCGTTTTGATTCACGCTGGGGGAAGCGGGGTTTCCGTTGCCTCGATCCAAATTGCAAAACTCTTGGGTGGAGTGGTCATTACTACGGTGGGAAGTGAAAATAAGGTCTCAAAAGCAAAAGCTCTCGGCGCTGATTACGTGATCAATTATAAAAAAAGTTCTTTTCGAGAAGAAGTCAAGAAAATCACTACCCAATTAGGTAAAAAAGGCGTCCACGTTGTCTTAGACCACATCGGTGGAGAGACCTTTCAAGAAAGCCTCAAGTGCCTCGCTTGGGGAGGGAGACTTGTGACGTGTGGATCAACACAAGAGTCCGAAGTAAAAATTAATTTGAAACATCTGTTTTTTAAGAATATTTCTTTATTCGGATCAACCATAGGAAGCAAAGCGGATCTCATACGAATTGTAGAATTAGTTTCTCAAGGAAAACTCAAACCGGTGATTGACTCTGTTTTTAAAATGGAAGAATATCCAAAGGCTTGCGAAAAGCTTGAGTCGAGGGAGTTTTTTGGGAAGATCGTGGTGGGGAATTAGTGAAAAGGAATGCTCCTTACAATCCATCGGAAAGAGTGATCACTCAACTCCTCGTTTCCAATCCAATAGGATGTATTTTTAATTAATACTCCACTCACCAAGTCTGCTCCAATGTCACCCGAATAATCATCTACAGTTTTCCAAGTA
>JAHFAB010000026.1:0-8727 GCA_023250795.1 Bacteriovoracaceae bacterium | reverse complement strand
AACACGCACGATCCAGTGAGAATGGTTTTTATCATCTCTTGCAATACCACCCACCCATAGGGTGGCTGTATTTTTCTCAGATGGCCCAATGAGAATTGCCCTGGCTATCGATCTGTGGGAAGGGGTAATAAAAAACCGATCTACATCTATCCATTCTTGAGATGAAAACGCCTTTTTTTTCACAAACCATACCGAGTTTTTATTAACATCGTCCTCTTCTCCAACAATATAATTTTCTTTATTATTGAAATCAAATTCATTGTTTGCCATAGGATAAGTAGTAAGCAAAAGATTGAGATCGTCCCATACAGTTTTCCATAAAGCACCACGGTTGGTAGTGCTGCGGTTTAAAAAATGAGTTTTACCATCGACTGATTTAACTTGCCCTTCTACAAAAATCGCAGGCTTTAACGATTCATCATAGTAAACTTTAATAGCTTGGGAGTCTTGATCAGGGCTATACTGAAATTGATCCACTGTTTCCCATTGATCTCCCTCTGGCTTTTTTCGTCTCACAATCCAGTAAGTACCATTTGATCCAATGGATTTTCCTACTACATATACATATCCTTGTGGATCTGTTGCAATATGTGCCGGCCAAGATGAGTGTTCGGGTTGTAACTGAAATTCGTCAGACATTTTTGGGATAATTGATATTGTTTCTGGAGTATGGTGAGTATGCGAACATTGTTTTGATAAGAAGATTATTGCACATATGATTGAAATCAGAACAGCCCAATACATGAATCGATTAGTTTTCATTAGGGACACCCAGCAGAACACAACAAAGCACAACTGCTTCCAGTAACGGGAGGAGTGCCACAGCCTATATCAAAATTCACAAAATCAATAGGTAACCGATTTGCAGTTAGTATTTTATTAATACAACTCCTATAGTTACAGGCGAGTCCAAACAACACAAAACACGAACCTGCTGGTTGACAAACTCTAGTAGCAATGCAATTGACCGGGGGCACCACACCGCCACCGCCACCTCCTCCGCCACCACCTCCTCCGCCACCACCTCCTCCGCCACCACCGCCACCTCCTGCTAGTAATGCATCATTTTGAACTAAAATCACCGACTTGCCTAAAAGCTCATTCGTATTCAATATTCTTTCTACGTTTAGTAAAAATCCTGGCGGTGTATTACCAGGCAATGTTTCACAACTATAATTAAACTTCAAACCCTGACTCATAATTGGTTGTGCCACAGGGCTCCCCAGTGGGTGACAATTGTAATCCGCTTTAATCTGATCAAGCTTGGTTTGATAAACTGTTGCAGATTGATTGTTCAAATCTGTCATTAGACGATCATAGAGCGCTGCCCCTTGGATTTCTCCATAATTTTTTGAATCGTTTCGAAATTCTGCGGATTTTAATTGTTGTATTAATACTTTTGTTTTCGTTTCAACAGAAAAAAACATCATTTGAGTTCCCGTTAGACTAATCATGCCTAAAACTGTGGCTAAACCAAGAGCTGCAATACCTTTTTTATTTTTTTTCATAAATTCATTAAATAGGACGAAGAACAATAATCTTTTTTGCTCCTCCTACAGTCATTGGAACGTTTTCAAGGTCAACAATAAAAGGAAATCGAATCGTTGCTCTTTGTATTTCGACTGCTAAATTATTGCTAATTTGTTCAGTAAGGCCTAACCGTCCGGTGTAGGCGGGAGAAAGAAAGCTAATTTCTGCGATCAACCGTTTATTCGTATGAGTTGTGTTAATTCTACCAACGTTTGGGCAAACCCCAATTGCTGGGTTGTTTTCAATACACCAATCAAAACCCAAAATAAACCTATAGTTAAAAATTTGCGTCGGCATCCGCTGATCCACTCTTTCTAATCTCAAGCAATTTATAGGTAAACCATTCACAAAACAAATATCATTTCCGAAAAGACGGTAGTCAACAGTACTGTTATCCACAGTATTGGAGACTTTGTTCAAAAACTGATAGTTTAATCTTATGCCTTTCAAAAAATTCGGTGAAAGAAATGCCAAATTTGAAATATTATTTGCCAATTTAATATCTTTTCTGAGCTGATCTACAGGGAGTTGGATCCCTGAAAAAAATTCCTGGTTAAAATCTAACCCTGCTTTAATTCTGTTTTGCTGAATGGATTGAAACAAAACTGCACAAACTATTACCGAAAAAATACCTGTTGCGATTAAAACTTCTATAATCGTAAATCCTTTTATTTTTAAATTCATTCGTGTGCAATTTCTTTTTTCCATTGAAAAACTTCTGTCTGTAAGTTTGAAGTTCTCCTCAAATCTATTTGAACTGTGATTTCTTTATTATAAGTAGAAAATTCACCCACAGGTGGCAAAACAATTGCCGCTGCTAACGGCAATCGGATAAGAGTAGGCGCAGGGCTCGTCCTGTTTAAAATTATTTGGAACTTTGGATTTAATAAAAATCCTCCAAATTCCCACTGTACTAGCCAAGGCTGGGTTGCTTTAGTATAAAAACTACCGGTACTTACATTTTGAGATGCTAATGCACTAAGCTCCGTATTAGATAAAGAGGAGAGCATGTCAATTATACTTTCAGCAGTAAGTTGAGCTCTCCAACGGTTTAAGGGCCTTTCACTTTGGATTGTGACATTCTGAATTCCAGATAAAAAACCAATTGAAACAATGGATAAAATACCAATTGAAATTATGAGTTCAATCAGAGAAAGTCCGTGATTTCTAAAATTCATCTTATAATTCATCTATAACCAGTGCTACAATTAAACTCCATTGTTTTGCAAGTAAACTTATCTTTAACGCGGCGCTATTAAGTCCTAAAAATCTATTTTCGAGAGAAACTATTCTGCCGGTCTATTCTGTAGTCAATATTGATAGCCTATGCACTCTTCGGGAGAGATGCAATTTACACGATCATGTTTTTGTAACGCTTGATCAAATGTCAACAATTTTGTCTTATTTTCTAAACAGTCTTCTAAAATGGCGCTAAGTAAAACATTAGTGTCTACAATGATCATTTTTAATTACTGGTGAAGCTAGTGCGTCTTAACAGTTCTATTCCTAAATACGCTGAAATATGGCAAATAACCAAAAAAGCCTCACAAAATTTGACACAATATATAAATATTTGTAATATATAAATTAAGGCGGGGCGTTTTTGAAAAACCAAGGGAATATATTAATCTCTGTTCTGGCTTTTTCGGCAATCACACTTACTGTGGGGATTTTTGCCTTACAAAGCTTGGTCCGCAACCAACTAATTTTAAACAATGAAAAAGGAGTCAGTGAGAACGAGGGCGTGCTTGATTCGATTGTGGCTCGAACAAAATTCGATCTTGCTGATATCTACTGTAAAAATGGACAGAAACTAAAACCCATCACAGAACCCACTTCAGTTTTAGAGTTTTCCAAAAATAATCCTAAAATCTATGGAAAAGGTGCCTTCGTTGTTTCTATAGATGACAAAACCATGAACGCACCAGAAGATGACCCCAAAGTCAGCATCTCAAGCGCTGACCCAGATCCAGACATCACGGGTAATTTTCAAATCAATGTTGCAACTAGTTTGTGTAAAGTGCCTGTTACCGGTAGAACTCCCAGCCCAGTTCCAAGTAACGCTTTTTTAAACTACGTAGACTCAGGTAAAACAGTTCCATGGCAACCACCCTGTCCCAGCCCTGGCCCAAAACCTGCCAATTTTATCGCATTTGCAAATCGAAGTGAGTTTGGGCAATGCGTGGTGGCAAGTCCGTCTTCAAGCTCAAGTCCTTCACCTGTAATCCCCCCCGTTGAACCTTGTAATCTGCATGTGGAATTCTTTGGTGGTGATACTTTTAGTTTTGCAGCATATTGTACTTTTGGAAGCAACTGCACTAATAAATTAGTAAGAGCCTGTGGTGGTAGTGCCCAAGGTCAGACGTGTTATGCAATATATGCTGGTTCTATACTACAAGTGAGCGCCACCCCTACAGGTCCTGGCTGTATTGCTTACTGCAGTCAATTTTGTACGTCGTCTATCCCAAGCCCATCATCGTCCGTGCCTCCTTCTTGTACAGGAAAATATGTTGTATCTGTAATACAACAAATACAAGCGTCCTTTATATATGTTGATTGTACTATCAACGGCATACCAAAACCGAGGAAAGGCGTTGCTGGACCAATACCCTATGCAGGCGTCTCCAGCATACTGGATGTTTCTACTTCTAGAAACGGATTGAACATTTCTGGAGCTGACTGCCTGCACGTCTGTCAATAACCTTCCCATTGAACTTCCCCCTCTGAAAGCATAAGCTCAGAGCATGCTCATCTTAGGCCATCTTGGAATTGGCACAAAATTAGTCAACCCATGGAGCCATGGACTTAAGAAAAAATGGATCCTTTTAGGAACGGTTCTGCCAGATTTGATAGACAAACCCCTTTATTACGTTCCAGTTCTTTTAACCGGTAAATGGGGGAGAGAGTTTGGAATCATCAGTGGCACACGTACTTTTGGTCACACGGGGCTTTTGCTCCTCGCTTTGGTATTCGGTGCGTGGTTTAAAAAATCTCGACTCCTCACCGCTCTCGCTTTGGGAGACATGACTCATCTCCTTTTAGATAATTGGGTAGAAAACTTTAGTCCGCACTCACCGGTTTCAGCACATTTGGATTTATTTTTCCCACTGTATGGTTTTAGATTTCCAGTAATTCCTTTTCAAGACGCGATGAGACACTTAGCTTCTTACTCAGATCCTATTTTTATCGGTGGAGAAATCATTGGAGCCTCATTTTTGCTCTGGGATTATTGGAAATATAAGCACGAAAAAGAGATTTTAAAAAACTCTTAGTCTATACGGTTATATTTATTCTCTTGTATCAAATAAGGAATAATGCTCAAATGGAGAGCATTGCTTATGGATAAACACCCTGTAAAAATTAAAATCCACGACGTAGTTTTGAAGAATGCTGTCGTACGATTGATAAAGGAATTTTCTCCTGAACAAGTTTTTATTTTTGGTTCTGTAGCTCGTGGAACTGCTCATGAAGGCAGTGATTACGATTTGCTTCTCGTAGTTTCTCAATCTAATGAGCCTGGGTATCGAAGAGCTCAGCGCGCATACAAACTCCTTTGGGGGATTGGTAAGGCTGTTGATGTAATTATTTACACTCGGGCAGAATTTGAAGACATGAAAGGTACATTTGGAACCCTTCCTGAAACCGTTTGTAGAGAAGGAAAAGAATTGGAAGCAGCATAAAACTTATGAAACCAAAACATATCCGTGCCTGGTTTGAAAAATCGCTGCGAGACATAGCCATAGCAAAACACAATTTAACAGCGGATCCTCCTTTTACTGATTCTGCTGTCTTTCACTGTCAGCAAGCAGTAGAAAAAGCGCTCAAAGGGTTTTTAGCATTTCATAAAACCCCATTTTCAAAAACGCATGATATAGGGCAACTTTCTGAATTAGTGAAAAAAATAGACCCTTCTCTGGATTCGGTTTTATTTCAATGCTCAGAGTTGACGCCCTATGCAACTGTCTTTAGATATCCGGGTGAACCTATTGATCCCAGCTTAGAAGAGGCAAATGATTCTATTATTTTGGCACAAAGTGCTCTCGATCAAATTGTTTCGCGCCTTCCAAAAGAAATAAGCCCCTAAGCTTCCTTCACCGCCCTTGACGGTGCCCGCTCTCTCGTATCAAACCAAACAGCGAGGATGATAATCACTCCCTTAATCACTTTCTGATAAAACTCACTGACATCTAGGAGACTCATCCCGTTATTGAGAGAGCCTATGAAAAACGCACCCAAGATCGAACCCCGAACTGTGCCAATCCCCCCAAGCAAGCTCGTTCCCCCAATCACGACCGCCGCAATTGCATCGAGTTCAAAAAGTTCTCCAGCTGTGGGAAGTGCCCCATTGAGTCGTGCTGATAAAATCGCACCTGAAAGCCCTGCAAGTGCTCCTAAAACAACATAGATCCCTAGTGTAATTTTACGAATGGGCACTCCTGCTAACCAAGCAGCCTCCGGATTGCCCCCCAAAGCTAAGACAAATCTGCCAAGCCTTGTTTTTTGGAGAAGTACCATCCCAATAAGAGCAATCCCCGCAAAAATAATCACGGGGTAGGGAAGACCCCGATAACCTTGAAACGCCCAAACGGCCAAAGAGGTGAGCAAAACGGTAAACGCCACAGCGACCCAGTCAGAAGCAGTTTTATTTTTTTTAAAAAACTGAAAAACAAGCGCCACGCTCCCACTTCCGAGCACTAAAAAAATAGAAAGCAAAGGAGACAAATAGCCCTGCCCAAGTTCGTTAAACTGATCCCCTAACGGAGAAATCGCCGCTCCTTTTGCAAAGATGAGAGCCAACCCTCGTGCGATCACCATCATCCCCAACGTAATAATAAAAGGTGCAATCCGATACCGTGTGATCAACCAACCATTGAAAACTCCGCACAAAAGCCCGGTAAACACTGCTCCACTAATAGAAAGAGTGGTCCCGATCCACTGAGAGCCTTCATTCAACTGACCCAACCCTAGATTGACTTGTAAGAATCCAGCGACCACACCCGACAGTGCAACAACAGATCCAACGGAAAGATCAATCCCGCCAATCAAAATCACAAAAGTCATCCCTACAGCTAAAATTCCGTTAATAGCCACCTGTCGGCTGAGATTTGTCAAATTTCTAGAAGTCAAAAAAGTCCCTTGTGTAAAAACGGCCAAAACCCCCATGACTAAAAATAAAGCCAAAAGACTTCGATATATTTTCCAATTGATTTTCCGATTCGAATTCATAAAGCCGCAGCCCTCATCATTTCTTCTTGGGATGTGTTTTGAGACACCAGCTCAGAAGTCATTTTCCCTTCTCTGAGAACAATAATTCTGTGGCAAAGACCTAATAGTTCCGGCATCTCTGACGAAGCAAGGAGAATCCCCATCCCTTGTGACGCGAGTCTCTGGATCCACTGATATATTTCTGATTTTGATCCCACATCAATCCCACGCGTCGGTTCGTCTAAAAATAATATTTCTGGATTCGTGAGAAGCCATTTTGCTAAAACCACTTTCTGTTGATTGCCACCACTGAGCTCAGAAACAGGTTGCTCAATATCAGATATTTTTATTTTAAACTCCTTCACCCACCTCTGCGTTTCCTTCGCAGATTGGACTGGATTAACGAAAGAAGTCAGCCATGACCCTTGGCATATTGGATTGCTTGGAAAAACTGACGGCTTAGAAAGTAGTGGAAGTGTGAGGTTTTTTTGGATCGACTGATTGAGCACTAATCCATTACCCTTTCTGTCTTCTGAAACAAAGGCCATCTCGGCTCGGATTGAGTCTGTGGGTGTCTTAAGATCTTGTCTCTTATTTCTAATCCACAGATTGCCTTGCTTGTTAAACCCACGCCCGCGTGGTCCTGATGGATGAAATATTCCAAACAAGGCTTCGAAAGTCTCAGACCTTCCAGCCCCTAAAAGACCACCGAATCCTAAGATTTCTCCCTCCCGCAATTCGAAATCAAGTTTATGAACTAGAGTCTTCCCACGAGGAGATCTGAGAGTGAGGCCCTGAACTCTGCAGAGCTGTGCTCCGATTTTTTTATTTTTGATAGGGTAAATGTCCTGAATTTCTCGTCCTACCATCCAAGTAATAATCTTGGGTTCTATTTCTTTTCTAGATTTTACCGTCCCATTCTCACACCGTAAAATTTCTCCTGCATTTTTTCCATCACGAAGGACCACCATTCGATCTGAGAGCTCAAAAACTTCATCCATGCGATGAGTAATGTAGATAATGCCATGTCCCTCTTTACGAAGTTTATTGATAATTTCATAAAGCTTTCTGACTTCACTTTCTGTGAGTGCCGAAGTCGGCTCATCAAAAACTAAAATTTGGGCATTTCGATAAAGAGCACGTGCGATTTCTACAAGTTGCCGACCTCCGATCGAAAGACCTCCGACCTTATCATGAGCACTGAGCTCGAGCCCAATCGAGTCTAAAAAACTTTGTGTTCTTGTATAAAGCCCCTTCCAATCAATCCACCTAGGGAGTTGGTCTAACTCCAGATGCTCTGCAACCGTGAGCTCAGGAAAAACGGAGAGCTCTTGATGAATCATGGCGACTCCTGCCCCATGTGCATCTCGAGTATCTCGAAACCGAACCGATTTTCCCTGGATAAAAATCTGCCCCTCAAACGACCCCTCAGGCCAAACCCCTGAAAGAATTTTCATTAAGGTTGATTTTCCTGCCCCATTTTCTCCAAGGAGGGTAACTACTTCTCCCGGAAAAACCGAGAGCTCCACACAGTCCAGCGCACGAGTCCCCGGAAAATTTTTAGAAATTTTCCTGAGCTCTAAGAGAGGAGCGGCGCTATCACTCATGAAGGCTTAGTGTTTTAACATTGCAGTTTTTCCATAGACTGCATCTCGTGAGTGAAACCCGGTCCGAATAATTCGAGTTTCGACTTCGTTCTTATCTACTGGAAAAACAGGTGTGTTGATTGTTTTTATTTTTGCAAATCCATTTTCTACTAGAGATTCAAATTTGAACTCTTTCTTCTGAGCCAATGCCATTGCAGTTTCAGCTGCCCGCTTTGCCATGTCATGGATCGAAATAAAAACTTCGAACTGTTGCTTTCCGGCCACAATATCACGAATGGCAGCCAGATCTGCATCCGCTCCAGCAACAAAAACTTTCCCTGTGAGTTTCTGTTCTTCGATAGCTTGGATTGCTCCATGTGCCATCCCCGAATTATTCGCCAAAACA
>JAHFAB010000359.1 GCA_023250795.1 Bacteriovoracaceae bacterium | reverse complement strand
TCCCAGCTAATTTGTGGGCAATAAATTGTATTTTTTCACAAAGCTCTTTCCAATGCGGATGGGATTCAGTTGATTGGGATAATTCTTTTATATAGGCAAGAAGCAAATTTCTCCGATCAGAAAAGGACTGCACAAATTCTTCCCGCAAAGCTTTTATTTCTAGATCTTCTTTTTCCATAAGACTGATGCCTTCTCTCTTTTATGAATGCTCAGAGACCATCCGCTTGACAAGCTTGGCCAGATTCTCAGGATCAAATGGCTTCTTGAGATACTGCTGTGCTCCCATTTCGGCATGACTGACCACTTCTACATTTTGGTATCCCTTTGCTGTAAGCATAAGTACTGGCAATGCATCAAACTCAGTTTTCGAACGAATGCACTTGAGAACCTCCCAGCCATCACAAACGGGCATCATAATATCTAAGATGATTAAGGACCAAGATTTTTTATCTAAGAGTGAGATCGCCTCTCCCCCATCTCGAGCGGTAGTCACCACAAAATTTTCTTTTGAAAGTTTAAACGTAATGAGTTTCGCAATATGGTCTTCGTCTTCAGCTAAAAGAATTTCTTTTGTTTGCGTCATAATTTATGTCATTTATTTAAGTAATCACAGTTTAGTTTGGTTGTTCAATTAATTTTCTATCCTCTAAATATTGACAAACTCTGTCAACCACAAAACCCAACCCTTTATATTTTGCAATAAACTGTGTGACTCCCCATTGGTTGAGGTCTGACTCAAGTGGTATATCTTGCTCAGCTAATGACATCATAAAAATCGGCACATCTTTTAATCGAGAACTCGTATGAATAATTTTCATGAGCTCTAAACCAGCCACATCATGCAAATGCATATCTATAAGAACTAAATCATAATGCTCTTGTTCGACTCGGGACAAAACGAGATTTCCACGATCCACATCGTCGACTTTGAGTCCTCTTTGCTCAAGCCCTCTTTTGACTAAGATCCTCAAATCAGTATTGCTATCAGCCAGTAGAACTTTCCACTCCGTTCTACCCATGAGGTCTTTGACAGAAGTGATAAACTGCCTCTTGTCTATGGGTTTTGAAACCCAAGCAGCCGCTCCTTCTGCGAATGCAATGGTCGCGTCCACTTTAGAACTCACAATGAGAACTGGCACCGTTTCATGCAATTTTTGTCGAATTTCAGAAATTGAAAAAAAATCTCCTTGCAAACTCGATGGATCTAAAATCACTAGCCCTGGCGCCTCCGCATGAGATCTAATGTCGGGTATGTCTTTGAGTTGACTATAATGATGAATTTTTATTTTATTAAGGGAGTCTCCCTCATAAATATCTGAAATCCAATTTTGCATTTCCTGACTTACACTCAAATCTGAATCCACAATCCAAAGAGCTCGTGTCTCTGGAACAAGAGTCGGTTGAACAACTGGTGTTCCAATAGAAATTTCCTCTGATGCGAGTGGGAGCGTGACTGCAAATGTACTTCCTGATCCTAATTCGCTTTTTACGGAGATTGAACCTCCGTGAGCTTCTAATAGTTTTTTTACAATGAGCAAACCCAAACCACTTCCCACCTCAGAATTTTCCAATTTTGATTTCGCTCGGTAAAATTTTTGAAACAAATGAGACTCATCGTCTTTCGTCAATCCTATACCAGAATCTTTGACTCTCACCACGACTGCATAATCTAATTTCTCGGTTTCAACAGTAATAAATCCATGTTCAGTGTACTTGATCGCATTGGACATTAAGTTCATAAATATCTGAATCAAACGATGCCTATCTCCTGTGACAAAAACGGTTTCTGCTGTTCCCCTAAGGTTAAAGTTTAGATTTTTCTTTTTTGCCATGACTTGGAGTGTGTCAAAACACTCTTTGAGAACTGCAGAGAGATCATGAGATTTTAGATTGAGCTGCATTTTTCCGGACTCCATTCGCTCAACATCTAAAAAATCGTTAATAAGCTGAGTAAGTCTTTCGACGTTCAGATCAATAATGTTCAAAAATTCTTTTTGTGTTTCTGCGACCGGACCGGCGTCTCCAGCCGCCAGAAGTTTTACATACCCCCCAATAGAAGTCAGAGGAGTGCGCAATTCATGAGATACCGTAGAGGCAAATTCAGCTCTCACTTCTTCCAGTTTTTTGACTTCAGTTTTGTATGAGTCGATTTTTTCTGCCAGTTGATTGAAACTTTCTGCTATTTTTCCAGCTTCACTTCCAAGGGCGACCGGTATGCGCCCAGTGCAGTCATTGATAAAATAATCACGGATTTCACCAATCAAAATCCGCATAGGCCGTATGATTGATAAATAAAATTCAGCCAAAACATAGCTGCTAATACCAATGAGAATAAAACTAATTCCGAAAACCCTGCCCCGCGATGGGGGTCTAAAAACAAAGACGACATCTAAAAGAAGAACAAATAAGATCCCAGTAACCGCTAGAGTAAAAAACAGTGAAAGAGTCGTTTTACTGCTCAATCTTTGGAGATTAAAAACTCGGTGCAATCCGCTTTTCGTTGTCATGTCCTAAAAGGGTCTCATGCTCTGAGTTTGAGATCAATAAGAAGGGGATTGTGCGGGAGGTTAATCCATAGAAAAGGGCTTCAAGCGCACTTGGGAAAGCTGAGAGCTTACATTTTATGCAAAACTAATAAAATGACTGTATCACATATGATAGTATTGCATCCTACTGATTTTTCCCTAAATTGTTTCCTCCACACACCAACTTCCGGGCCACACAGAACTCTTTGAACTTCTGGCGAATCGTCTTATCTCCAGGATCTTTAGCCAAGGCGTCTTCGTAGACCTTGATTACCCTATGGGCTGGAACTTGATCGTATGAAAACTGGAGTTGCGATGAACGCTCACTCCGGCAAGAAGAACAAGATACAAAGTCACGATCACAAGCACTACTTTACGTCCAATACAGACCCTATCCAGGACAAAAGCGAAAAACATAAAAAGG
>JAHFAB010000025.1:5604-11712 GCA_023250795.1 Bacteriovoracaceae bacterium | reverse complement strand
AGTTTTATAAACAAAATCTCCATAGGGAGCAAAAATCTTAAACTGATCGTCTTTATTTCTCAGGTGGGATAAATAAGTAGTTCCTGGACCTGAAGGAACAAGCTTAATACAGAGTTCTATGGGGTTTATTTCTGGGGAAGACGCAATTGAATAAGCTCTTCTCAAATCCCTTCCCTGTGGGCCAGCTCCTGGGATGACAACACTGATAAATTGACCTCCAATAAAATCGAGTGGTCGATTCGTCTCAAATTTCAGCTCAAACACTGAGCGAGTGAGCATGCGAAAAGATTTGACTTTACAAAGGTATTCCTGGGCGGCCATTCCCACCTCTTAGCGTATCAATTGATAATCCACAAGTATTTGCCACAAATCTATGTTATTGAAAGCCTATGTTTGGATTAAGCCTTGGACACATATTGATTGTGACTGTTGTCGTACTTCTCTTTGGACACCGAAGGCTTCCTGAGCTTGGCCATGCTTTGGGCAAGGGGCTTGGAGCTTTCAAGCGGGGTCTTGAGGGAAAAAATACGGATGACGATGATCCCAAAAAACACTTAGAGTAATCTTACTTCGTATCCGGAGCGGCAGTGATTGGGGTTGAGTTACTATCACTGAGTTTTACTTCGAAGGAGTTTGCTAGAAGGACTTATCGTTTCACCTGAAAAGCTTCGCACTCTCCACCAGTACTTTCCTGAAACCTGGGTTTTAAAGACGAAGAAATTCTCTTTGAGTTTCAATTGCAGTGTTTTTGCAGTAAAAGTTGTATCTTGAGCGATCTCTAACTCATACCCTTCCGTAAAATTTGTTTTTTGCCAAGTGAGTAAAATGCGCCCATTTTTTTCTGAGAGATCTTTTTTGGTAATGATAGTTTGGTCAAGAGGAGTAACTAAGGCGGGGGCTAAAAAATTGAAATTAAACTCTTTTAGTTTGGAATTTACAACAAACCCAGAAGGTAACTCTGCAGAAACTGTATAATAAAATTTACCACTAATAATTTTTTCTTTGTTAAATGAAAACAGATTCTGCTGAACAGTTTTTTCCATGAGAGGTTTTTTAGAGTTCATAGAATCCATTACTTTAACGCGATACGATTTGGCTCCAGTGTAGGGTTTCCATTGAAGAGTTAGGTCAAACTTTTTCTGATGAGAGCCTTTATAGGCATTCGATTCGGTCATTTCTCCCGCCACTAAGGGAGTCAAAGTTTCTATGGCTTCAAACTCAGGATCTATAAAAAAGGTTGATTGTGTTTCTTTTTTGGATAGGGCCTCTCCTTTCGCATTTTTGATCTGCCAAACATATTCTCCAGGGCTTTTGATCAAAACCATTATTTTTTTTGCTTGACTTGTTTTTCTAAAAACGTCCTCAAATTGAGTGGTCCCAAGTTTTTTTTGTAAAACAACTTGAACTGGGTCATGAGTGGACGGCAGCACATCCCAAACCAAAGAAACAGTTTTTTCAGGCACTGGGCTTTCGTTATCTACTTTAAGGTGTACACCATTTTTTGGGGTGATAAGGTGCACCTCTCTATTTATCTCAACAACAAGTGGTGATGGACTTGCAGAGGGACTGGCTGCCGCTATGGCAGCTACGACTGGGGGTAGAGGTTCATTTTTTGGGATAATTGGATTCACTAGCGGCGCCACTGGGACTTCAATTTGTTTTTCGACAGTGTTGGGTTTTATAGTGATTACTTGATCTCTAGTTTTGAAGGTCATGGGAACAGCTTTTGCCTGCCCTTTGACAGTTCCTGTGACGACTTCGATATTTGCAAAACGAGAAATCCCTTGGAGCGATAGTTTAGACTCAAAGCTGAGTCTTACCATGGTGTTGGGCCCGAGTTGTATGGAACCCCCATCATTAAACGCTAGGGTCGCGGTTCCACTTGAACTTGTCACAAGAGTGTCAAAGTTGTAAAGAGTCGTGTTTTTTTCTATACTCAAAAACTCCATTGCTTGTGTGAGTTGCCGCCGTATTGCCCCTTCTTTTTGAAAGAGTTTCCCCACCTCTTCAGTGCCCTGTTCTTCTTTCCAACCTAAAATATACTTTCTGAGTGATATTCCACTGAAATATATTGTTATTGAGCCGAAAAAAAATACAAACGAAAGGAATAAAATGAAAATTTCCCAAATTTTAAATTTGAAGTAAGATTTCATTTTTAGGTAATAAGTCCTTTAGGAAGAATTTTCGCTACTGCCAAGGAGATATCATCATCCAGGGCCTTAGTTCCGTTATGTGACATAAAATCCTTCATTAATGTGTTAATAATATTTTCGGGTCCTTGACCGACACTTGCTTCTACTGTGCGACGAGCTCTACTTTTTCCATACATTTCCCCAGCAGAGTTGGTTCCTTCAAGTAGTCCATCTGTATAGAGAAATAGGATGTCGCCTGGAGAGATAGGGACGGTTTTTTCTTCATAGCCTGGGACATCCAGTGCTTCACCCAGTCTTTGCCCAACTGACATCAAGCTTTTGAGAGAATATTTGTCGTTTTCTTTTTTAAAAAGCCACGCAGGGTTATGACCCGCATTGGCATAGGTCAATGTTTTTTTAGTAAAGTCTATTACTGCAGTAAAGAAGGTCATCATGATTTTTCCAGAAGCGGCGTCAAATACAACGCGATTTGCATAGGATAGCATTGCTCCAGGAGAGAAACTAAATTCAGGGTCTTCTTGTGCAAGTTTATGGAGAACACTGACACAGCTTCTTGCCGAAGCTGTAATCAAAGCACTTGGCAGACCGTGTCCAGTTGCATCGGCGATCATTAAGCAGAGTTTATCTTGTGTTCCAAAAAACCCCCACCAATCTCCCCCACATTGGTCAGCTGATTTATATTGGCTGTAGATAGAAATAAAATCGTTTTCATATTTTGGAGGTGGGATCAGGGTCTGTTGCACAGTTGAGGCAATTGCCAGTTCGTTTTCAAGGTGTACTTTTCTAATGCTTTCTTGGATGAGTTCTTTGATTTTGCGAGACATTGTGACAAAGGATCCAGCGAGGGCTCCAATCTCGTCTCGAGCATTGATCTTGAGTTCAATATTAAAGTTTCCTTCTGACACTTCTTTAGTTGCTTGGTAGAGTCGGCCCAAAGGTGCAGTCATAGTTTTTGCAAATAAAATTGCAAAAATGATCGCACCAGCAGTTGCCATAATTCCTAATAAGAAATAACGCTCCGCGAGTGTATAAGTTGCTCTCATGGCTTTTCTTTTTTCAATTCTTGTGAGTACCACCAAATCGAACCCTGGCCTCACATAACTTCCTAAATAAGAGGTTTGCTGCGACTCGTATTCTTGTGCTCCAGCAGTAAGTTTACTTGCAGTAGCAATGCCAAAGAGAGCGTCATCGGAAATATTTTTCTTATTAAAAAATGCCGCGGGATCATTATCAAAGAGGACCCACCCTTCGCGATCAGTAATGGTCAGATTGGAACCCTTTCCTTCCATGCCGAAGCCATTCAGAGGTGTATAAGCAACTGAGATGGGTAGCCCAGCATTATTTGACTTGTATTTGATATCAGCCAAAAGCACTGCAATAACCGGTGTTTTGCTCACACTGGAGACATTGATGAAACTATAGGCATGATCTAGGAGTTGGGGCGTTGCAATTTTGATCTGTTCTGCAGTTAATTTAAAATCTTCTTCTTGGAGGTCAGAGTCTTTTAGCCAATTATTACCACGAACATGCGTCAATGTTTTGACTTCGAAAGTGTTTGTGTTGAGGACCCCGAGTTGCAAAAAGGGGACTTCGGATTGGTTGTTAAGCATGGCGCGGATAGTCGTTTCTTGATGGGGTTGCACGGGCTTAAACGGATCGATACTTCCCAGAGCAAGCCGTGATAAATCCAAAGAGCGTTTTACTTTGTTCATAAACTCGCGACTGATGAGGATAGTCTCTGTTGACTGGGCTTGGTAGGTGTAGGCGCGCTTGTCTTCGGTCACTAAAAAGATAGTCGAGATATTGAGAAAAAGGATAACGGTAAACAATAGCAAAACAACGCTAATGAGTAGTTTTGTTGTGACTGAAAATTTTACTTTAATTTGCTGTTGCTCCATTTTGATATTTTCACTAATATTTTCATTAATTTCAATAAGAGAGAGAGGTATTTGATGTTAAACGTAATAAAAGAACAAAAAGGTAACATTTTGATGGTCCGACTCACAGGTTCCATTGAGGAGAGTGTGGACTTTGAACAGCTCTTAGGAACACTGCCCGCTGAGGCCCAAATCAATTGTAAAGAAGTCCCGAGAATCAATTCAGTTGGGGTTAAGGCGTGGATTCGATTTTTCCAGGCAACGCAAGCAAAAGGTACAAAACTCAAGTTTGTTGAGTGTTCTACTGCCATTGTGCAGCAAATCAACTTGATTTCAAATTTTACGGCAGGGGGCGTTGTAGAATCGATTTTCGTCCCATTTTCTTGCTTGGCTTGCAAGTCTGAGCTGGTGGGGCTTTTTAAAAGTGAAGATTTGAAAAAGCTAGAGCTAAAAGTGCCAGATTTAAAGTGCACTAAATGTGGTGGGAACGCTGCATTTGATGATATTCCAGAAGAATATTTTGCATTTCTGGTGCGTTAAGTTGAGAGAAAATTTTGAGTAAAACACTACTTTTGATTTCCGAGAGAAGCGAAGATTTGGCATTTGCCCAAGAAGTTGCAATGGCTGCGGGACTTTCTCTACAATCTGTCCAAACTCCGAAGGAGGGCGCCGAGGTCTTATTGGCTGATGGGGCAACAGTGATTCTGGTCGATGTTTCTTCAGAAGAGCAATATCGAGAGTTTGAAACTGCAGTTCAGGACACGATCGGTCTTTTTTCAGAAAAAATAAATTCAAACTCCACTCACTTTATTACATCTGAAGAAATTGAAAGAACGCCCTATCTCATCCAGAGTCCGCTGTTTGGAAATTATATTGTACGAAACTATGGAGATGTTAGAGAGTCTGGGCGTTATTATGGAAGGGTGACTCTCGCTACGCTTAGAGAAAGAGCATTTGGTCTAAAAAATATTCTCAAAGAAAACACAAAGATTCAGACTGTAAAATTCGAATTTTCATCTCAAAAACAGGACGGAGTTGAAGCAGTAAAGAATTTTTTGCTTGCTGCAAAATTTCAAAGCAGAATGGCTTCAGTCATTGCAAATGCTGTAGATGAGATTTTAATGAACGCCATCTATGACGCGCCTGTCGATGATTTGGGGAAGCCCACGCTATCTGCTACCCCAAGAACGTCAAAAATTAATTTGAAAGACAGAAATTCTATTGAGATGTATGTGGGTTTTGATGGGAAATATGTAGGAGTTACAGCAGTTGATCTGTTCGGTAGTTTAGATAAAGCAAAATTACTTTCTTTTATATCCAAAATTTATACTCATGAAGAGTATAAAGTAAAAACTTCTAGCGCTGGAGCTGGGATAGGCCTAGCCACGGTGTTTCGATCTGGGGGGAGTTTCTTTTTTGTGAGTGAGTCGAGAGTAAGAACTGAAGTCACTGTTCTATTTATGCGAACTGCAAACTTCAAAGACTTCAAAGAACAATTTCGTTTCTTATCAACGCAGTTTTATTTCTGATATAATAACCTTGATTGGGATCTAAAGTGGAAATGATATGCTGAAATCTATTTTTAATGTTCCTTTTATTTTGGCTTCGAGTTCCCCAAGGCGGATTGAGATGTTACGGCAAATAGGAATTCCGTTTATAAGCGAATCTCCACAGATAGAAGAAACGAGAAAAAAGGGAGAATCCCCCAGAAACATGGTGGAGAGGCTGTCAAAAGAAAAAGCCGAGTCTGTTTTTTCAAACGCTGTTTTTCAATACGGTGGTTGTATTATTTTAGCCGCAGATACAATTGTTATTGCTCCAGACCAGAAAACAGTACTAGGAAAACCTAAAAATAAAAAAGAAGCGGTTAAAATGCTCAGTCTTTTAGTTGGAAAAACTCACCTGGTATTGACTTCCTATAGTATTTTGATTGGGGCCAGAGAGATGACAAAAGAAATAATTTCTAAAACGGTTGAAACAAAGGTAAAAATGAGAAAAATCTCAAGCAAACAGATTTCCGAATATGTTCAAACGGGTGAGTCAATGGACAAAGCGGGCGCTTATGCCGCACAGGGTTT
>JAHFAB010000025.1:0-5594 GCA_023250795.1 Bacteriovoracaceae bacterium | reverse complement strand
ACAGGGTTTGGGTATGATGCTCATAGAGTCGATTAGAGGAAGTTATACAAATGTGGTAGGACTACCCCTAGCGGAACTGGTTTCTGATTTGGAAAAAAGGTTTGGAATTTCACTTTATGGTGCCAGATAATATTCGATACGGTGATTCTCAAGACAACGGTTTTTCAAAAAACTATGAAAACATTTTGTCTCGAATAAAAGAAATATCTAAAGATAAAAAAATCAGTCCAGTAGTGATTGCAGTTTCAAAAAATCAGTCAGTAGAAGCAATAAAAGCACTTTATTGTTTGGGACATCGAGATTTTGGAGAAAATTACGCACAGCAATTAGAGGGAAAAGCAAAACAGCTTTTAGAAATAGGTTGTGAGGGCATTCGTTGGCACTTTATTGGACATTTGCAGACCAATAAAGTCAAAGTCATAGCTCCATGGGTTTATGCTGTTCACACGGTGGATTCGCTAAGGTTGGCTTCAGAAATTTCAAAAAAATGCTCTCAAGATCTCAAGTGTTTTATTCAGGTCAACATTGATGACGAAAGTTCTAAGTCTGGGATTTTGCCACAAGAAGCCCCTGGTTTAGCTCGAGAAATAAGTGAACTTAAAAAACTCAATCTCCAGGGGTTGATGTGTATTCCAGATTTGAAAAAATCTAAGAGCGGAGAAGCATTTCGGGAGCTTTTTGAGCTTGAAAAAAAATGCCAACCTTATACAAATGGGATGCTCTCCATGGGTATGTCTGAAGATTTTGAGGTGGCAATGAGCGAGGGAGCGACCCATCTAAGGTTGGGGAGAGCTCTTTTCAGCCTCAATAGTCATTCCCACGTCTTTTCCTCCTGAGTTCCTCAATCTCAATCTGCTTTTTCTTTTTTTCTGTCACATCTGTGGTTTTTGCTTTCTCATCAATATCTGGAGGAGGTGAAAGCCTCTCGAAAGATACCGCTGTTTCCGTTGTTGTTGTATCTTCATCGTCCCCTCTTCTACGTTTTGTTTGATGGACTTTAATGGTGGAATGAGTTCTGGAAACAATTTGAACAATTCCTTTAGGCATATTAGCACTATCAAATTTAGCTAACCAATGCTGGATATCGGTTATTACTTCTTTGTGTGAGTTGAGATAACTCTCTAAACCAACTAATAAAGAATTTATTCTATTGCTTAAGGTGTTCAAGTCAATTTTTTTCAGATTTGTACTGAGAAGATCTGTATATTTATTATGGAGTTGTATGATTTGAACTACCAGTTCTTTTGCCTCTAAGTTGAATTGTACCGCGTTTGTTTTATCAAGCAATTCTTTAGAAGAAGAATCTTTCAATGTTCTTTCTAGGAGTCGAGTGGCAAGTATTCTGTTTGAAACACCCTCCAAGTCAATTTTTACATTTTTTTTATCTTCAAGTGCTTCTAAAAAAAATTCAGTATCTGGCTCGCGTTTATTTAATTCAGTTATATCAATTTTGCCAATTTTAATAATTTCATCTGACATCCAATCTCTAAATCTGGCTCTGTCCATCATGTCTTTAGATCTATTATAGACTCTATCTTTTATTTCATCAATATCTCTTAGAGATTTTAGCAATTCAGTCTCTTTAGTCTTAATCGCACGGTCTACTTTTCTTGGGTCGTCTAAAGACGAAGTATTTCCTTTTAATTCTGTGATTTCCTTGTTAAGGGCAAGGCTTTTAACAATGGTTTCTGTTGCTTCAGCCATTTCTAGCTGGATATAAAGTAGGTCTTGATAGGTATTTTGAACATTATATTTTACTATAGGTTCAAGATTTTCTATTAGAATTTTTCTTACAATCGCAATTTGCTTCTTATCCAAACTATTCAAAACCAGCTTACATGCACGCGACGCATTCCCAGCCTTTATATCTTTAGGTGACAAATCAAAATCTGCAGCTTTTACCTCAATCCCCCCTTTTTCAGAAAGCATTTTACTAGCTAAGTAAATCATAATTTGTTCACCTAGCATCTGATGATCAAGTTTAGGAAGGTCCTTTAGTTTGTCTGGATTTTTAGAAAGCTCGTTTAATGCCGGTAGTTTTGTAAAAAGATCATTTGCAGCCGCCAAAATCCTTGGTAGGTTGATCGTAAGAAGCATGCTCCCAGGCGGCAAGAAACAACCAAGTATCAACCTCAAAACATTTGCCACATCTTCTTCAGGGGCGTTTCCTACTATAATGCTTCTTAAAGCGGCTGCTGTTGCGCCATCATTAGCATGTTCATACTCCACAGCTGAGTATCCAGACGCTTGATCATACGTCGAAGTGATGTAAGCATTAGAAATGCCCACCCTAGCAGCAGCGAAAGCATTATAGTATCCACCAGTCATTTTTGAAATCTCTTGAGTGGACAGTGGTATTCCTGCGCGTGCATTTATTAACTTTTCGATTTCATATTTTTTGTCATCTTCTAACAACAGTCTTTTGCTATATGAGTTCTTTCGTACATAGATTTTACCATCTGTTATAGAAAACGCTTTTGAAATATATGGAAGTAAGAGGACTGGTCCAGCAGATGCAGATTGCAGGTCATCAAAAAAGTTGCTGAAAGAGTCGTGAATGACCAGTTCCTTGATTTTACCACTGGCGTCTTTGTCAATTCCAAAATCTATTTTAAGATAATCCGTCGTTTTGTTTGATAGAAGAAAGATTAAAAAAGGAGAATTGTCAGTATTTGAAGTGCGAATCAGTTCTCCTTGATCAATTTTTGAGACAACTTTACGATTCATATCTTCTTCTTGAGTTAATCTTTTGGCCTTGAAAACACTGACTGTCAACGGGTTTTGGTTCATGAACGAAAAACCATCAACCTCTAATTTCTTGTTAGATTGGTTGAGAGATTTAAACGCATAAGTGGAAAAACCTGGGTTTATTTCAAAACCTGATAATGGACTTAATGATTTTGTTTTCGAATTTACAAAGATTGCTCCGTCAGTGAACTCTTGATTATCTTTTCCTAGGCTTATAGAGCCAAAACTAAGGGTGCCATCCATTGAACCGTCATCTGATTTAAACTGAGTTTGATAGGGTTGATTGTTAGTACCGGTTATTCTGAGCTGATTATTCTCAAATAAGAGACTAACAGGTGTCGGCTTATCGACTTTAATTTCTTTTCCTGAAATGGCCAGGCTCATTTTATCGAGAGTGGCCGTTTTAAAGTTGTCCGACAGTGTACCAGAAGCTGAATTGAAATTTAACAATCCTTTTTCAGCTGAATTTCCAACATTATTTATTTCAAAATTTATTTTATTACCTGCGGTCCTTAAAGTTATAGACGAATTACCAAAGTTTAACTTTCCAAACAGAAAATCAGGACTGTAGCAAAAGTAATTCGCGTTTTTGTCTATGATAGGGGTCTTCTCCCATTTTTTACAGTCGGTTTTAGAAGCAGAGTCTAGTGTCACTTCATCGTTATGATGTGGAAGAAGAATGACTTGATTGTTTGTATTATTATAAGCAAAATCATACAAATCATCAGATCCTTCGAGTTTGAATTTTATCATTTTAGTAATACTACCAAATGTGATTTCACTTTGCGGTGTTGCTTTGAAAATGAGTGGCACAACAGTGTTAATTGTTAGAGTTGTTTTTTCGTTTATTTCTTTATTTTGAAATGATGATGGAATGGGTTTGCTGTGTTTAGCAATGAATTTATTCAAATTTTTTTTTGCGTTTGTGTGCTTTATCAAATCAGTTGCGGATGGATTTGGAGAATTAACTTTTTCATCTAGTTCATTAACTGTAGTTTCTAATTGAGTAAGTTCTTTCTTTTCTTCGTCAGACATAACTAGACTAGCAAAATAATCACTTAGGATTTTAAGACTAGGTGTATTATCAGAAATTAACGTTAGTTTAAAAATATTTCTGTCAGAGACATCTCTCTGCTTTGAGGAAAGAGTAAGAGTTTTTTTTCCTTGTTCGTACTCTGATGTTAATTCAAATCCTTTCTTGTCTGCTTTGGGTTGACTAGAAGCACCTGTTTGCGAAGGCAACACTACTGGAATCCCAGCGTCTTCATCACTGTGTGCTATTGTAAAAACGGATGGAAAAATATTGTAGCTAATCAATATGAGAAATACTGCCAGATTATAATAAATTTTAAACATAAATACCTTTTATCTAATTTTATCAACCTCGAAACTAAAAGAATAAATTGGTTTAGTGTTATTTCCATATTTAAAGGTCACTGTAAAAACTTCTTTTTCCATTTTATTTACTGTAAGTAATGTCCGGACAATGCTTATTCTTTTGGCGAATATTGTTTTACCATTTGCTTTGATTTCTAGCGGTTTAGTTGTAGCTATTGTTAACTCTTTGAATAGTTTATCTTTTATATTATTTAAGCAAACTTCCTTTTCTTTTGGTGTTTTCGCAAGCTTGTAATCAGCAACCTGGACTTTAATGTCTAAAATATCTTTGTAATCATCAATAATACTAGAGCAATTACCTTCATTTGTGTAAAGTTCCATTAGGTAACTTAAAACGATAAGTTTTTTTCTTTCAACGTCTTCATAAAGTGGTATTGTTATTGTATCTGTACGTGTTTTATCCGACCCATTCTTTTTTGAAACAATGATAAAATATATTTCTCTATTAAAATTAATAGGATCATCATTTTTATGTTGGGGTGTAACTGTTAAACTTATTGCTTTTACTTCATTCGGATCCGCTGTAGTGTCCATTGATCCAGCTGGTGGAGCTACCGGTGCAACAGCTGTATTTCCTGCGTCACTATCATCATCTGAGTATGAAGGTAAAGCATGGCCAAAAGAAAATACAATTTTTCTACTGTGCATAACTTAATCCTCTTGGGTTAATAGTCTTTTATTAAAGACCTCTTTATGAGGTTTCTAGTTTTTGTTTCCTTAATCATACACGATGCAAGTCTTGTGCCCATTAGATCAATTGCTTTGGTTTCAATGAGTTAGAAAAACACACCTTGTTTTATTGATCACTGTTTCTGTCTATTTTTTTTACAGTTTTTGATAGAGTTGTGTTTCATGTTTGCATGATCCTAAATTCGTTGGGGTATTCTCACTTTTTAAAAACGACTTACTTTTGATGGTTTGTCTAAACTCTGATCATATTTTATAAATAAATTTAGTTTAAAATCAGGGTGTTTTACTGGTTTCTTAGAGTTAGATCAAAAAATTCTACCAAAGTTTAACTTAAAGGTTGATAGTTTCCGTGCATTATGTGACAACCGGTCTGCCCAATAGGCTTTTTTGAAAGGAAGTGTCTCTAATGAATCTTAAAATAAAAACTTTTGTAATGATTGTTTTTTTATCTTTTTCCGGTTCAGCCTGCGTTTTTACCATTGATCCAAAGGATCCTCAAAGTTTTGTACAAGCCCCTGAGATTGATTATAGCGAAAGTACACCCGAGGGCGTTCTTCATTTGGCTTATGATTCTTTTGCCAGCCATACTGATAAGCTTACCAGTTATTTTCTGGGTGAAGCAAAAAAGAAAATCCAGGACCCAATAGAGGTCGACAAGATTTTAAATATACTTAAGGCTTGTGAGGAGATTGCAGTTTTGACAAAAAAAACAAAAGACTCTTGCAAAGAAGATAAAAAGGAAAATAAAATAAAGTTTA
>JAHFAB010000358.1 GCA_023250795.1 Bacteriovoracaceae bacterium | reverse complement strand
TGGCTAGATAGATGGGGAAGAAAATGTGGAGGAAGTGATTAAGGGACATGCTCTTATACCGCTTCGACAATCATCACGACACCCAGCCCACCAGCGGCGCAGAGGGAGATCAGGCCTAGCTTTTTCCCACGCTGCTTGAGTTCATGCAAGGTTTGCAAAACGAGGCGAGTCCCTGTGGCTCCAAAGGGATGACCCAAGGGGATGCTGCCCCCATTGACGTTGAGCTTTGAGAAGTCTACATGCCCAATGGCTCGGTCGAGGCCGAGTTTTTCTTTGGCAAATTCTTTGGACTCAATCGCGCGAATACTCGCTAGCACTTGCGCTGCAAAGGCTTCGTGCATCTCGATTAGATCAATGTCTTCCCAGCGGACACCTGCGTTTTTCAGCGCTTTTGGAATGGCATAGACCGGTCCAATGAGAAGAGGTTCTTTTTTGATATCCACAGCGGCTGCTGCAAATCCCCTGAGAACGCCCAGTGGTTTGAGTTTGAGTTGGTTTGCTTTGCTCTCACTCATCAAGAGAGAAGCCGAGGCTCCATCCGTCAGAGGGCTTGCATTGCCAGCCGTAATGGTTCCGTCTTTATAAAAAATAGGCCTAAGAGTCGCCAGTTTTTCGAGAGAAGTATCAGCGCGTACATCGGTGTCTCGGTCAATGACTTTTCCTTCAGGCGTCGCTACTGAAACCACGTGGGTTTTGTAAAAACCTCTTTCCCAGGCGTTATGAGCTTTGAGATGGCTATCGACTGCGAACTTATCTTGTTCTTCTCTGGAAACCTTGAACTCTCTTGCCATAAGATCCGCAGATTGTCCCATGGTGAGTCCGGTCGTGGGTTCTTTGATTCCTGGAGCATGGGGCATGAGGTGGCCGGGTTTGAATTCTGATAACTTAGATAACTTCTGAGAAGTGGATTTAGATTTCGCTAAATCTTGGAAAAAATCAGTCGCGTCTTGACTGAAAATCGCACGTACGGAGCTGATCGATTCGACCCCTCCAGCCATTCCGATTTCGATTTGACCTGACGCAATTTTTGCAGCAATGGAAGCTGTGGCTTCCGCTGAAGATGCGCAATAGCGATTGACTGTAGTGCAAGGGATACTTGAGGGAAGACCAGAGTCAAAAAGTGCTTCGCGGGCAACATTGGTTCCTTCGGCAGGAGGGCTCACAATGCCAAAATAAAGTTCTTCTACGAGCGAGGGATCTAAGTCAGACCTGGCAATGGTTTCTCTCAAAACCACACCACCCAAAGTAGAGGGAGGGAGCTTTTGAAACACAGTTCTTGCCCTCACGAAGGGAGTTCTCACGCCATTTACGATAACGACTCGATCTTGTGCCATATTCAGGTTTCTCCAGTCAGAATACAATACCAGCTAAAACGTTGTATTCAAAGTGGGATCGGGTTAAATAAATCAAAGTGGAAACCAGTGATCTAACAAATGTGACAAGTTTTGGCCAAAGTTTTTGGAGTCGGCTCTGGGACCGACTTTGGTACCATCCGTGGCACTTGGTCTGGGTTGCTGCGGCGTATTTCCCCTTTTTGGGGCTGATGAGCATCCCCCTCACTGGAGATCAAAAACTTTACATTAGCGTAGCCATGGAGATGAGAGAGAGGGGGAGTTGGCTTAAGCCCTATTTTTTGGGGGAACCGAGCTACTATAAACCTCCTTTTCAGTTTTGGATGACTCTTCTGGGGTGGAAAATATTTGGGTTCAACCTCTGGGGGACTTTGATCCCTTCCGTTCTGTGTTTGCTTGCAACCGCTTGGTTATTGGGCGAGATCGCTTATTTGCTTCATGAGAGAAAGCATTTTGTAAATGCAGGTCTTTGGTTTGCTGCAGCGCTAGGGACGGTGACTTTTGCCACAACTGCGCAGATGGAGATTTATGTCTGCTTTTTTTATACAGCCTCTTGGTGGGCAGGGTTGAGATTCCTTTCTAAACCTATAGAGGAGAGAGATTGGAAGTGGCTTCGTTTGGCTTTTATTTTTGCGGGCATTTCAGCTCTTGTGAAAAGTCCCCTTTATTCTGTTTTGTGGTTTGCCGGTTTCTTTTCTTATCTCATTGTTTCAGGAGAATGGGAGGTCTTTAGAGAAAAGAAATTTTACTGGGCTTTTTTATGCGGGGCGGTTTTAGGTTCAGCCTGGTTTCTGATTATTTTATGCATAGATCCCCTGAAGTTTTGGTCAGATTATGTTGTGAGAGAGTCATTGGAGAAAATGAGGGGAAATGGAGGTTCGGTTTTTGGACTTTGGAGCTCACTTCTTTATAACTGCTTTCCATTTACCCTACTTATCATCCCATCAGTCCGTGGGATTTTGAAAGGCCGGAGAACAGGAGAAATTCTTCGTTTCATGGTTTCGTGGGCTTGGCCGCCCTTTTTATTTTTTTCAATCTTCCCTTATCGGACGAAACCCTACGCACATATTTTACTCCCTCTTTTTGTAATTTTAGTGGATTGGGCTTATTTCCGCGTGGGAAGAACACGGTTCTATCATTTGACGGCAATGATCTCTGGAGTTTGTATTCTCCTGGTGTATTGGTTCCTGGGACTTGTGGTTTATAGGGGAGAATTAGCGCCGTATTGGGTGATTTTAGGGTTTTTACTTCTTGGATTTTGGAGTTTGATCTGCTCCTTCAAAGATTGGATGAGGGGATTAGTGCTTGGAAGTCTTGTGGGGGTTTTTTTATTGAGGGCAGTTACGGTTTCAATGGGAGAATGGGATGTTCGGATATTGAGACAAACGCTCAAGCAAAAAGGCAGTGCAGAATTTGCTCTTCTGGATGAAGAAAAAAATATTTGGAATGAAGCGGGTCTTCTCTCCGTCGCAATAGGAAAACCGATTGCGAAACTTTTTGACCTAGATCAAGTCGCTGATTTTTTACAAAAAGGGGGATTGGTGCTTCTTGAAGAAGATCAATCGAAATCTTATTTTAGAACTTTGGAAGCGAAGCTTCTGGGAAGGGGAGATCGG
>JAHFAB010000357.1 GCA_023250795.1 Bacteriovoracaceae bacterium | reverse complement strand
TCCTAGAAAAAGTAATTAGTCTAAAAGAAGTCCCTCTAATTAGCCACCTGGTTCACAGAGGGGTAAATGTCAATTCGAACACTCGCGGAAGTTCACCTCTCCACCAGGCGATTGAGCAAGAACTCGAAGCGTCTTCTTTACAGCTCATCGGGGCTGGCGCTGACCGTACAGCAACCAATAGCTCTCAACAAACTCCTCTTCATAGAGCGATTGAACACAAAATGAACGAAGCGGCAAAAGCCCTCATTTCCAAGGGATCACCTCTCAATGTTCAAGACTACAGCGGAGAGACCTCTCTTCATGTGTCGGCTCGAACTGGAAATGCTGAGATCACTTCGCTTCTGATTCAGGCGGGTTCTGATCTTGAGCTAAAGGACAGTTCTGGGCGAAGTCCGCTTTTTGTCGCAGTAGAATCTCAACAAAACCCCGTCGTTGAGGCCTTGCTCAACTCAAACGCATCCGTTTCTGTCACCGATGTTCACGCACGTGGGCTAGTTCAAACGGCTGTTCAGGCAGAACTCGCACTGAGACTTCTGCGTGCCAATGCTCCCGTAAGTCAGGTCAGTCAGTCAGGTGAAACTGCTCTTTCTGTACACACTTCTCTCGATCACTTAGAAGTCATCAAAGCACTTGTCACTCGTGGAGCAGATTATCAGTGGAAAGATCAGAGCCTCAGAACGCTTCTGCACCTTGCCTCTCGTTCAAACGCTTTGCAATCAGCCAACTATTTGATCGGTTTGGGTCTTTCGGCCGAATCTACAGACCGACTTGGAAACACACCTTTATTCGAATTATCTTCCGTAGAGATGCTCTCACTTTTGATCGGTGCTAAAGCGGATATTAATCATTTGAACTCCGCAAGACAATCGGCGCTCCTGAACCACGTTCGTTCATCTAATCTAAAGTTAGTGACAAACTTTCTTGACCGAGGAGCCGATATTGGCTGGGGACAAGGTCAGCAGACAAGCTACCTGATTGAACTTCTGAAATATGCAAACGCTTATACCCAAGATCTCGTTGCTACAACCCAACTTCTTCTTCGGAGGAAAATCGATTCATCCCGACTCGATAGCAACGGACAGGCCGCTATCCATCTTCTGGCTTCTGATTTTATTGTCGGCAATGATGTTCTGCTGGAGCTTTGCAAAACGTTCCGAAACGAAGGGGCGAATCTTTCTCAACAGAGCTCTGATAAACAAACTCTGAAAACGCTTTTGTCGTCTGAACTCACCCGTCAAACAAACCGGTATGAAACTCTAAGAAACGAAGCGCTGGCTCAGCACGATCAAAAACGTTTAGAAGAGCTAAAGAACGAATATGATCCAATCTTCCGAAGACTCAAGGCAGCAATCGAATTCGTGTAACAAACCCCCTTGCCCAAAATCCGGGGGTGTGCCAGAAATAGTGTTAAATATGAAGCACCACTCTCCTTTACACACTCTTGCCTCACTTCTGGTCTTAGGGTTTTCTCTTCGGGCTCATGCGTCATCCATCCTCCTTGACCGCATTGAAGCGTCCGTAAACAAGACGCCCATTCTTTATTCAGACGTTCTTGCCTTCAAAAGATCGCTTGTCTTGCGCACTCAATTGGATCCACTTTTTGCGGGAACCTCCCTGGCCGCACGCGGATCACAGGCAAAAAACTCAGAGATTGTAGAATTTCTCATCGATGAAAAAATTATTTCTCAGCAGTTTCCTGTTTCTGACACAGATGTAGAAACAGAAATCAATCGAGTCCAATCGAACAATAAAATCGATCGAGAAAAACTCAAAAGAGAGCTTCTCTCCCAGGGCTTCTCCTTCGACGACTACTTCGCGCTCATGAAGTCAAGCGCAACAAAACGAAATTTAATTGATCGAGACATTTCCACAAAAGTCCTGATCTCTGAGGAAGATGTAAAAAACCATTTTTATAATCACTACGCCAATAACAGTTCGGCACCACGCTCTTATCAAGTTCAAATCATCACACTTACAAAAAACTCTTACAAAGCAGCGGCCGCAGCTAAAGAAGCCACCCAAAAAGCCTATCGGCAACTCTTATCTGGAGAGCCCTTCGAAGAAGTGGCAAAGCGATTTAGCGATAATGCCTCGGCGTCCGCTGGAGGCGATCTGGGCGAACTCACCGAAGACCAAATGTCTCCTCAGATTAGAAAAGAACTCAAAAAACTCAAGCTCGGGCAAATCAGTGGTGTCTTGGGCGATCTCAAAGGTGGTTTTTTCATACTGAAGCTCAGCGGAATAAAAACGAACCAAGATGACCAGTATTCAAAAATGAAAGAAGAAATACTAAACCAACTCAAAACCGCAGAGTTCCAACACCAAATCACTCTTTGGTTGGAGAGAGAGAGACAGAAAGCGTTCATACATCGTCTGGGAGAATCCTCGGTTGCGGGGCTTCCCCTCAGCACTCCGTAATTTATGGCCAAAAAACCTCTTCTGCTTGTTACCCCAGGAGATCCAGATGGAACCGGTCCAGAAATCGTTTGGAAAACCCTTAGAAATCCCTCTTTTTGGAAAAATGCTAGTGGTATTTTATGCATAGGCGCGAGGGAGCCCTTTGATCGGCTTGGTGCAAGAGTTGTCGAAACGTCTCTTGAACAAGTCAGTGCCAACCCCCAGCCACCCCGGCTTTCCAATCCCTTTGTCTGGCTCATCCCCGCACCCTCACCAAAACTCACCCGCGCTGCTCTGGCTGGCTATCAATCCGGCTGGTCTATAAAAACCGCAGTCTCTCTCCTACAAAAAGGAGTAGGTGGTGCCCTCACGACCGGACCAATCAACAAAGACCGGTTAAATCTAGGGGGCTTCCCCTATCCTGGACACACTGAGTTTTTAGGAAAACTTTGCAAAACAAAACGTGTAATCATGATGCTCGCCAACAGCTCTCTGCGCGTCTCTCTCGTTACAACACACCTGGCTCTAAAGGATGTTTCTAAGAACCTCACCCACCTAAAAATAGAGGAGAC
>JAHFAB010000356.1 GCA_023250795.1 Bacteriovoracaceae bacterium | reverse complement strand
AGGGTCCCAGTCACGTTAAAAGAGCGTAGCAGGAAGCTACGCGATGATCTCATGGATGAGTACCCACGTGACTGGGACCCTCTTTTTTAACTCCTTAAATTCCTACTCAATCCACTAAAAACTGGTCGATAACAAATGCTTCGTGTGGCCACATATGGTAGCACTGGACTGTGAACCGCTTTTCAAGCTTCATTCTCCGATTTTCAGCCCCTATTACTGCCCTAGGTGTATTGCTCTCTGTTTCCGGGGGGTATTACTCTGTACAACTTTATAAAAATCTAAGAACTGATCTCGAGGAACTTCTTCCCACGACCGTAAGAAGTGTATTAGATCTCAATGAGGTCACCCACCGTCTCGAGTCCGTAGAAAATCTCGCGGTCTTGGTTTTTTCTGAAAACACGGAAGAAAGTAAACGTTTTGTCAATGATCTAGCTCTAAAATTGGAAAAAGCTCCCAAAGATACTATTGCCAGTGTGGAATATCGAATTGATCAAGAGCTGAAATTTTTCAAAGATCGAAGAGCTCTCTACATGGATTTGCCCGATCTGATCAAAACTCGGGATTACATCAAAGACCGGATTGAATATGAAAAAGATCTCTACAATCCACTCAACATTTTTAGTGAAGACGAAATTCCAGAACCCCAACTCGATCTCAGGGGGATGAAAAAAAAATACGACCATAAAGTTTCTGCCTACAGTAGGTTCCCAGATGGATATTATGCGACACCAGACGGAAAAAAACGGGTGGTCCTTGTTTATGTCCCTGGGAAAGCTTCAGGAGTAGCTACGAACTACCGACTCAAAAGTTTTGTAGAAAATGCTGTTTCTGAACTCGGCCCTCAATCCTATTCTGTCGAGGTCAAATACACGGGAGGAGTGCAAAATCTCATCGAAGAACAATCTGCACTGGTGAAAGATCTTGGGGTTTCGTCTTTGATTGTTATTTTCATGGTCACATTTGTTTTACTCGCTTTTTTTAGAAATGTAAGAGCTACGCTAGCTTTACTTCTGAGCTTGTTTATGGGCACTTTTTTTACGTTTGGAGTGGCTTATTTCATCATTGGTTATCTGAACGCAAATTCTGCATTCTTGGGAAGTATTATTATTGGTAATGGAATAAATTTTGGTACCATTTATCTTGCTCGCTATTTAGAAGAAAGAAAAAGAGGAACTCATCATTTTCGCTCCACACACCTGGCCATGACTCACACGGCGACAGCGACTTGGACAGCAGCTTTAGCAGCTGGGCTTTCCTATGGCTCTCTCACTCTCACTGGTTTCCGGGGGTTTAAACAGTTTGGAGTCATCGGACTGATAGGGATGGTCTTTTGCTGGATCACTGCTTTTACCTTATTACCTGCCATCCTTACACTTTTTGACCGGTTCAAACCTCTTTGCAAAAAAGGAGCTTCTCATTCTAAATCAGTCATTCCAGACTTTGTGGCTAGTGTGATTAATCGAAATGCTAAAATCATTTGGGGAATCTCATTTGGATTCACTCTGATTTCACTCGCGGCTTTTATTGTACACAACAATAAGAACATCCTTGAAACTGATCTCTCAAAACTGAGAAATAAAAAAAGTTTCGAATCGGGTTCTGCCTTTCTCTGGAAACATGTAGATGAAATTTTTCAACGATATATCTCACCACTCGTTATTCTTCCAAAATCCAGAGAGGATGTTTCTCTCATTGCAGAAGCACTGAAAGAAAAGACGACCAGAGAAGGGAAGAATAGCTTGATTGCATCGGTACAGTCTTTGGATGACTTCATACCTAAAGATCAAACTCAAAAAATAGAAATATTAAAAGAGATCAGAAAAACGCTGAGACCGAGTTTGTTGCGACGATTATCTTCCGGCGATCAAAATCTAGTCAAAGAATTTATTACAGGAGAGGTTTTCAAACCCATTCGAATTCCAGACCTTCCCAAATTAGTTCTGAGCAAATTTACAGAGAAAGATCAAAGCATAGGAAAACTAGTTTTAGTAGAGCCTCCTCTCAATGATTCACTTCTCAAAGGAGATAATCTGATTACCTTTATCCATGAGCTTAGGGAAACAGCGGATTCTGTTGCACCAGGTACTCCAGTGGCTGGTACTTTACCGATTTCAGCCGATATGATTGAGGCGATCTCTACGGATGGCCCACGCGCAACACTTCTGGCTTTTATTGCTGTTGTTTTATTGGTGATTTTCTTCTTTAGAGATATAAAAACTATTTCATTAGTTTTATTTGCCCTGATTTTAGGCGCCACATGGATGACCGGAATAATTCTGGGCTTTGGTTTAAAAATTAATTTTCTTAATTTCATCGCCCTTCCCATCACATTTGGGATTGGAGTCGATTATGGAGTCAATATTTTTCAGCGTTATCAAGAAGAAAGAAATAAAAACATTCTAAGAGTGATTCGCCATACTGGTGGGGCGGTTGGGCTATGTAGCCTAACAACCATCATAGGTTACAGTTCTTTACTTTTAGCTGAAAACCAAGCTTTTTTTAGTTTTGGTTTACTTGCAGTGCTTGGCGAGTTGACTTGTGTGATAGCAGCTGTGATTTCGTTACCCGCTTATTTGATTTATATGGAGAGAAAAAAAACTTCTAAATAATTTCTGTTCTATCCTTGACCTAACCAAGCAACATATTGAGCAGGAGACACAACTTCAGTTCCCATTCGCAATGTCTCAGGGAAATCAGCTAAGTTCCCTGTAACAAGACAAGCATTTTGTTCTGCGGCTAAGGATAAAAACACCAAATCATCTTTATCTGGACCAGAACGAGGCCAAGCAGCCGGATCCTTGTTTATATAGATACAATTGGCTAAAAATTCTTTAAACCATATCGGTGGAAAATGAAATACCCTAAACTTTGGTCTTGAAAAAACAAGCTGGTATTCTGAATGAATGCTAGGACACAAAAGAACACTGATTTTTCCCAAAAGAACTTGTGAAAGAATACGAGCCGGATTGGAGTCTTC
>JAHFAB010000355.1 GCA_023250795.1 Bacteriovoracaceae bacterium | reverse complement strand
TAAAAATAAGATTTCAGGCTTTACAATAAAGGCTCTAGCCAAACAAAGCCTTTGAAATTCTCCCCCAGAAAGTAGAGAGCTTTGCGAGTGAATCATTGTTTGTATCCCTTTAGGGAGTCGTTTGATCACCCGTTCAAGATCAAGCGCCTCTAAAATAAAATGAATATACTCCCAATCAACCTCTTTTCTTCCTAAAGTGAGATTTTGTTCTACATCTGCAAATATTATTTCAGTTGATTGAGGCACAAAAAGTGAATTGCCCATTGTTTGAGAGAGGTAATGAAGCAATGTCGACTTACCACTTCCAGTGGGTCCAGCAAGTCCAATTTGTCGAGACTCGTTTGAGTTTATTTCTGAATAAAGATCTTGTGCCATTTTTTTAAGACCTAAAGGTAGGTCTGGTGAAGTCATCTCATTTTTTTGTACCTGATCCTGAATCCACCCTTGACTGGAAATACAGAGATCTTTTTGTGTAGTAAGCTCTCGATATCCACGACTCAACATTTCAAGTCGACGTAATACCAAAAAGAAGAACGCTTCAACTGGGATGAGATCAGTGACTTTTATCTGTCCATTTCTGATCTGCCTTAACGAGACAGCCAAAATAATACCCAAAAATAGAATTACCCAACCATTTGAAAAAAGAGACAAGAGTGATCTTTTGTTCCCAATGATCAGACGAAGCTCCTCTCTGGGTTTAGCTTGTTCCATACTCAAACTTTTTAAAAAATCAAGCGCACGAAACCTACGAAGCATATGGATTGAGCGAATATTATCCGAAAGCGCATCAACTACCCGATTGGATGCGGTAGAAAACTCTCCAATTGAAATTGAAAGACGTATTGTAGAAAAATGAAGAACCGCAAAAAATCCTGAAATAAAAACCAGATAGAATAAAACTGTGGCAACTGGGTACTGCCTTGCAAGAACGATAAGAATTCCTATAATATCCAAAATGCAGGGAAATATAAGAAAAAAAGCTGCAAAGAAATAACCATTTGTTGCCCTTAAACATGTAGTGAGTTCTCCGACAGAAGGAGATTGGGATGATAGAAATTTTTCAGTGACTCTCACTTGTATTGCACTTTCAACCCTTGCAAAAGACGCCCACTGGAGGTCTCGCGTGATATAGCTCACAATATAAGCTAAAAGATAAGAGATCATCGGAACCCAAGAGAGAAGCTTAATCATGTCTGCAAAATAAAGAGGAGCAATAGACAACGTAGCTGCAGAAATCAGCATCAGTAAAACTGTAATCCAAAGTGCTGCTAGTTCAGCGGGTGACTTCAAACAACTCAAAAGAGATAAGAAAAGTTGACGATGAGATAGTTTCATATCAAGAGTTGGGGATAGCAAATCCTGTGCCAAAGATTGGACCATCGTAAAAATCAAAATAGGTCTGATAAAGTGTAGGGATAAGCCCACAAATACTAGAAGTTTTGTGGGGATTTACCCTCAGCTTCGCCTGGCGAAGTGTTGGCGAAGTAACCCCTTCAAAAATAACCCATTTTCTGCCATAACTCACCCTAGCTATGAAGTTTCTAGCATGGGATACCTCATCAAAAACTGGAGTGCTTGCCGCCTTTGAGAGCTCTTCTCATGACGAGCTTAGCCTCATCAGCGAATGGACACTCAACGTGGACACCACCCATTCTGAACGCTTGCTCTGGGCCATCGACGAGGTACTGCAAGCTTCGAGGTGGAGCCTTCAGGAAGTCGACGTCTTTGGCGTGGGTGTTGGACCCGGAAGCTTTACGGGCTTAAGAATTGGCGTCACAACAGCTCGAACTTTGGCAAGCACGGTGAAAAAACCGCTCATTGGAGTTTCAAGCCTGGCAGTGCTTGCCAGACCTGCAGCAAACTGGCTGAGTTTGCAGGCACAAAATGCGATGATCGTTGCCACCACCGACGCATGTAAGGGTGAGCTATTCGCACTCTGGGGAGAAGCAGGGGTGTGGAAAAAAGGTGTGAATGAAAAAGTTCTAACTCCTTCTGAACTTATGGCTGAACTTATGAAAATTTTAAAACCTAAAATTAAATCTAAACCCTGGCTCGCCCTTGGTGAGGGCCGACAACGCTACTTAGAAGAATGGAAAAAACTTCCCCACAAGCAGGAGTTAAAATTAGAAGACCCATTTATTCATAAAATTCAACCCCGCTCGCTCGCCACTCTTGTATGGGAGACATACCAAGCAGGGCTGGCTTCAGATCCACTCTCTGTTTACCCAAAATATCTCCGTGCTTCAGACGCGGAGCTCAGAAGAAAAAAAACATGCTCTTAGTTCCAGCTCGATACTTCCCACTAGAAAAAGGCCTCTACGAAGTTGCACCTGGACTCCGAACTCTCGGAACTTCTTTTGGGAATGGTGAAGCCGACTCAAAGATTTTCCAAATTGATACGAACTTTGACGATTATAGAAAAAATAAAATCCAGTGCAGGCTGGAACGACTTGACAAGTACTGCCTCACTCATCAGTTTGAGCCCCATGTCTCTAAAGCGGTGACCCGATTTTTATTAGATCGCATAGCAACCGAGTATCCCAATGAGTTTTCATTATCTTTGGAGGGACAGAATTCAATTTTAAACTGTCAACTCACAGGGGAAACTTTGGTCTTTGATGAAAATCTAGATTGGGTTGCAGAAAAATCCAACAGCACCCTCAAACCACAGTACAGCTCTTCGTTCGACGCGGTTTGTTCACAACTTCAAGAAGATTTAGCGGTCACAGTTGCACCGCCCGGACAAAGAGACTGGCTTGCTGCTCTCCATCTCTGCAGCCCCGGCCACTGGTCTGGAGAAGATAAGATCGGAAAACCTTTTACAAGCATTCATCAACCGGTAGCCGGAATCGAAAAAATAAATCGTGCAGCTCCCGCTATCGTAGACGCAATGATTAATAAAGGACCCTATGTCAGATTCGTTTGGGGATTTTCAACAGATAAACGCTTGAATCATCATCCCGTTCCTCCCCCAGAAATTC
>JAHFAB010000354.1 GCA_023250795.1 Bacteriovoracaceae bacterium | reverse complement strand
CAGGGGAGTTCGCTGTTTTAGTCAATCGCAAGGGAGATGAGTTGGGTTCAGGCAGAGTTCTTTCTTACGATCAACAGCTCGTACAATTGGATGTGCCTACACACTTAGTCTGGGAAGCAAGAGGAATTCGGAGAAAAAAGAGAGAAAAAATATTGGAAGATCTCGATAAAATTCACTCTCCCATTTTTTCAGAAGAAAAAGTTGAAATTATTTTGAATGGTGAAAAGCGACTCGTTCGAGATCAAATCTCAGTTTCTAAGGCTCTTTATGAGACGGGTCAGAGTAGGGCCTCTGACATGCTTCTCTGCCCAGATGGAAGTTGCGGCCTCTGTTCAGTTTTGGTGGATGGGATAAAAAAACTGGCATGCCAAACTCCCATTCATGCAGGGATGTCAGTGCGTTTTGTAAAGGATGGCGTCCAAAATGAGAGTGCACTTTGTCCTTGTTTAGGCATTACACAGGAAGAGGTTCTTAAGCGAGTGGAGCAAGGAAAGTTTCATTCTCTTGAGGCAGTTCTCTCGGCAACCCATCTTGGAGAGGGCAGGTGTCATGGCCAGTTTTGCTTGGAGTCTTTGAGAAGGATTTTGATTGAGAAAGGCTTTGATGCCTCGAGCTGGATCGATTGGAGGTTTCCATGGTCAGATTGGTTGCTGACTCCGGGAACGCACGGTTCAAGCCCTTAGACATTTATGTGTTGTTTTTTGATAAGTAGTTTTATAATGGGCTTAAAATGGCAAGCATGAAAAAGAAAAAGATATCCTACCAGGCTTTTGAGAGTGCCCTTGAAACTTTAGAAGAAGCACTCAAGCAACCGCTAAAAAGTGAACTCGAACGAGATGGGGTTATACAAAGATTCGAATACACATTCGAAATGGCATGGAAGTCTATTCAAAAATTTCTCAAGGAACAGGGCAAAGCAGACGTCAGTGGTAGCCCTAAACCGGTTTTAAGAGATGCGTTGGTAGAAAACCTCATCTCTGATATTAAACCCTGGTTTGATTTTTTAGAAGCTAGAAACAATAGTACCCACACTTACAATCAAATGACCGCTGAAGAGGTCTATCGTTCTGCGATTTTATTTCCAGAGTTTGCAAGGGTGTTATTAAAAAACCTGAATAAAAAAAGCTAAAATGAATAAAGTGCCAGGCCTGACAAAACCTCAACTTCAAGAGATACAAAACATTTTGCAGAACCAGTTTAAAAGTCTATCTCATCCAATTCATGTTTTCGTCTTTGGATCACGGGCAGAAGGCGGGTTTCGACCCAGCTCCGATTTGGATTTGTATTTTACAGGGACAAACGATTTTTTGCCTAGAGTTTGGGTCTTTTTAGAAGAAGCTTTTGAAAATTCAAATCTACCCTTTAAAGTGGATCTGATCGACGAGCACCAACTCTCGCCTGCTATAAAAAGTAATATCGCTTCTTTAAAAAAAATCCTGATTTTTCCTGTGCGTAGCGAGTAAATAAAATGGTTCTTCAGGCTTTTGAGTTGGTAGGCTGATTTTGGAGTGCAAGACTCAGAGCGTATAATGACATCAGTGGGTGCATGGGGGTGAAGCATAGCCTGAAGCATAGCCTGAAGCATAGCGTGTAGCATTTGCTAAAGCTGGGGCTGGATAAAGGCCGGGAGATAAAAGCTGGATCTCTAACCACTCAAATTCCTAAAGAGCCAATTTCCCACGTAGATATTTTAATTTTTTTTAAAACAATCGCTTTTTTTTAGAGTTTTTTCTTTATTTTATGGTTTTATTTTAGTAATAACTTTTCTGTGCTTTAATTAAAAAAAATACAATCAGAAAGGGTTTTTTTATGCAAACCATCTCCCTCAAACACTACACATCTCTCAAAAAATATACAAATGAAGAGCTTTTAGCAGAACTTCAGATTCTGGTTTCACAAGAAAGAACTCTGAGTCTCAGGGTTTTGTTGTTTTTAAAAGAAATTGAACTGAGGAAACTTTATTTAAAACGAGGGCACTCATCCCTTTTTGTCTTTTGTGTCAAAGAACTAAAGTATTCTGAGGCCATGGCCTATCACAGGACTGGTGCGCTCAAAATGATAGAGGAAATACCAGAGGCGAAACGGTCTGTGGAAACGGGGGAACTGAGCATTGCCACTCTGAGCTTGGTTCAAAGTGCCTGTAATGCAAAAAAGAGAAAAACCAAAGTCGGGGTCGGCTTAGAAGAAAAAAAGAAATTGCTAGATGAGATCGTTGGAAAGTCTAAAAAACAAACTGAAAAAATATTAGCTGAGCATTTTCCAGAAATACGAGAGGCGCTAAAGCCTGAGAGAGTGCGCCAAGTGGGAGAAGATCAAGTAGAGGTTCGTTTAAACATGAGAAGTGATCTTATGGAGAAACTAAAAAGACTCAAAGATCTCAATGCGCACAAGCATCCCTGTCCAAGCTATGAGGAGTTGGTAGAACTCATGGCAGATTACATGTTGGATGGCATAGACCCTGTACGGAAAGCTGAAAAAATGGAAAAGCGAATGGCCCGGAAAATGCGGGAGAAAGAACTGCGGAAAAATGAGGCCCGAGAAACTCAGGGCCTGAAAACTCAGGAATTAAAAAATGGAGAAAGAGAGGAGGTGGGCGAAGCTCGGTCGAACGCAGCTAAGCCAAGCGCAATCAAGATGGATGACACGGAGCAACTTTCAACGGTGAAAGTAAACCAGGCTGCAAACCAAACCCCAGATTCAAACTCAAAACCAAGTCGCCACTGCTCCGCTCAAACAGAACGCGCCGTCTGGGTCAGAGCCCAAAGTCGTTGTGAGCATGTAGATCTGGAGACCGGCCACAGATGTGATGAAACAAGGAGACTTCAGCTCGATCATGTGATCCCTTATGCCATTAGCCAAGACAGTTCAGAGAAGAATATCGAACTCGTTTGCACCGCCCATAACCTTTACAGAGCTACACAGTGGTTTGGAAGTGAATTTATGAGACAAAAGATGGGAAGCACTCAAGAGGCAAGTTCTCC
>JAHFAB010000353.1 GCA_023250795.1 Bacteriovoracaceae bacterium | reverse complement strand
CAGCGTTTCCCGAAAAACCGCTCAAAGAAAAATGGCATCGCATGGGCTCCCGTTTTGCCGACTATGCCCCTCCCCTCAATGTCAGCAGTGATTTTGTTCTGATGGGATTTGAGGACGTAGAGCCAGGTTCGCGTCACAGTCACGTTCTCCTTTTTGATTATGAAGGAAAACTCATGACTGACATCACCCTACAGACTGAAGAAGGGGCATACCTGTACACTCAATCCCTTTCTCCTGAGAACTCGGTACTCTTTCTTGGAACTGATGACTCTACTCTAACGGCCTATAAAATCACTCCGAAACAGAATCATTAGAGCTCTCAGCCGTATGTTCACCTCGATGGAGGTGATTTTTCACGATCTCTTTGTGTCGCTTGACCTGCTTATTAATTTTATCAATGACTAAATCGATCGAAGAGTAGAGATCTGGAGCCGCCGTTTCACTAAAATAGTCCATCCGATTACCCACTAAATGACAATGGGCAATCCAATCCTGTTTTTCTTTCGTAAAATTCCAGGTCACTGAAATTTTACCCCTGAAAAATTTTTTCAATTTCTCAGATTTAGTAGTCGCGTAACGTTTGACTGACTCTTGAGGTTCGATGTGTTTGAAACTCATATTTAAAATCATAAGATTCTCTCCTCTTTTGGTTAATTATTATATCAGTTTTTTACGCTTTCCAGATGGCAAAACTCCGAGCGTATCCCGGTATTTTGCTACTGTACGTCTAGCAATATCAATGCTTTCTCCTCTCAAAATTTCTACAATTTTCTGGTCCGAGAGTGGATTTTTTTCGTCTTCTCGGATCAACATTTGACGAATTTTTTCTTTCACCGCTTCGCTTGCTAAAGAATCACTTCCAATCGACCCATGGATACTCGAATTAAAAAAATACTTAAGCTCAAAAATCCCCACAGGAGTGTGAACAAACTTATTGGTCGTCACTCGAGAAATCGTGGACTCATGCATCCCAATATCCACGGCAACATCTTTGAGAATCATGGGTCTGAGACATTGGACCCCCTTTTCAAAAAATTCTCTCTGACGTTTCACAATTGCTTCGGTCACTTTGAAAATCGTCTTCTGCCGATTATGAATAGACCGAATGAGCCAAATTGCAGATTTTAGTTTTTCCTGAACATATTCCTTGGTCACTGCATTTTGATCACGCTTAGCTGTAGCTAAGATACTTTTATAATAAGGAGAAATGCGAAGCTTCGGCAATCCATCTTCATTTAAAACAACAGTGAACTCATCCCCCACTTTATACACATAGATATCGGGAGTGATGTACTGAGTATCTCCGCTATTAAAAGAACGGCCTGGCTTAGGTTCGAGCTCTAAAATGAGTTTAGTTGCTTCAATCACCTTTGCAATCGAGACTCCAAGCGCTCTTGAAATCACCTGGTAGTTTTTTTTCTCTAAGTCTGACAGGTGATTCTCAATCATTTTTTCTACCAATGGTTGCTTGGGATTCATAAATTGCGCTTGAATTCTTAAGCACTCTTGTAAATTCCGTGAACCCACTCCAATCGGATCAAAATTATGGATAATCTTGAGAACCTCTTCGGCGTCTTCGAGTTCCATTTTCACTTCTTTTGCGAGATCTGCGAGATCTGCTTTGAGATATCCATCATCCGAAAGATTCCCAATAATGAGTTCTCCCAAAGCTTTCTCGGACCCCATGAGAGAAACCATAGAGAGCTGCCAAGCCAGGTGGTCCTCTAAGCTTGTCGTTTTTGTGAGAACGTTCTCAAAACTGGGAAGCTCTTCATTCAACTCACGCATGGAGGGAGCTGAAGGGGAATTAGATTGAAAATCCTCCACATAGGACTCCCAATTGAAATCATCTTGATTGCCACCCGTCACTAGCTGTTCTTCTTTGGGAGTTGGTTTTGTAAAAGAGTCTTCATCCCGTTTTTGCTCCCCCTCTGGATCAGACAGAGTAGAGCCCGGTTCCGCCTCTTCTGCGATCTCTTCTAAAACAGGATTTTCAGTGAGTTCTTGATTGACCACTTCTGCCAACTCCATCCGATTGAGTTGGAGGAGCTTAATGGCTTGTTGCAATTGGGGAGTCATCACCAATTGCTGGCTGAGTCTTAGGCTTTGTTTGATTTCTAAGGCCATGATGCAACCCGTTACCTTTTTATGCGAAGCGCCCTTAAAACTTGAAGTCCTCTCCTAAGTAGGCTTGGCGAGCTAGCTTATTGCTCGCAATCTCCTCAGGAGAACCTTTGACAATCATTTTACCATCATTTAGCAAATAACCCAAATCACAAATCGCTAATGTTTCCCGCACGTTATGATCAGTTATTAAGATTCCTATATTTCGCTTTTTGAGCACATGGATCATTTTTTGAATTTCACCCACCGCTATCGGGTCAATCCCAGCAAAAGGCTCATCTAGGAGCAAAAAATGGGGGTTCAACGCCAATGCTCGGGCAACTTCAACGCGCCTTCGCTCTCCCCCCGAGAGGGTAAACGCTTTTTGCTTGGAGATATGAGTCAAAGTGAACTCGTCTAAAAGTCTCCGAGTTTGCTCGCGTCTTTCAAAATCCGTCATGGGCATCGTTTCTAAAACAGCGAAAATATTTTCCTCCACTGTCATCCTTCGAAAAATAGACGCTTCTTGTGGAAGATAAGCGATCCCAAACTGTGCACGCTTGTGCATGGGCCATTCAGAAATTTCAGTTTCGTCAAAAAATATTTTTCCCCCATCCCCTCGAATGAGTCCTATGACCATATAAAAAGAAGTCGTTTTTCCTGCACCATTGGGACCGAGCAAGCCCACCACTTGGCCAGACTGGACCTCAAAACTCACACCATTGACTACAGTGCGCCCTTTATAGGACTTTTGAAGCTCCGAAGCTTTCAGTAGATGGGGCTTTGTATGCCCTTGATCATCTTTATTAGGGCTGACCTTCACTAAACGCATTGCTATGTTCTACCTCCACCATATCAGTATCTCGGTGTATGACAATT
>JAHFAB010000024.1 GCA_023250795.1 Bacteriovoracaceae bacterium | reverse complement strand
CTCCAGCAGTGATAGAAACTAATATTTTAAACAATCAAGATCTCAAAACACCGTTTAAGGACCTTTCGACAAAAAAAAGGTTTGAATTATCAAAAGTAGTAAAAGCAGAAAAAGATGGGTTTTACTTAGATCTTTTGAATCTCGCAAAGCGAGCAGAACTTCTCTATCTACGTGCCGAATATTTACAAAAAAAGGAAAAAAACAATCTCAAAGAACGTGATATTGAGCATATCAAAAATGAATTATTGGGAATTGATTCTATCTCCATCTTTTTCAACTCTGGACTAGATGATTATTACCTCGCTTTTGATTGGGATCTAGCTGACACAATTATTCAGTATGAGTTCAACCGAGAATTGCTTGATCTTGTCTCTGAGGTCGAAGAACTCAAGCTGACTGAGGATGGTTTCAAAAAACTTTTAGAAGAATTTCGCGAGAAAAAATTACAAGAGCATTGGAGTACTATCAAAGTTCCAAAACCCACTTATTACGTTCCATTTTTTTCAAAAAACGATTTCAAAGCTAACGGAATCGAAGAGAATGATAAAGAATACCTAGTTACTGTAAACAACCCCACGTATCGTGGAATGCCCATTGCAATCAGTTCTATGTCAGAGATCTTTCCGGACTTTTCAGGGAAATTGGATGCTAGATGTGATAGCTGGGGAAATTGGTCAAACATTGGAGAAGATGCATTTCATATGCCTTTTCCGCTGGTCATTTGTCATGCTCTAGGTTTTCCTTCGGTAGGAACAAAGCCTGACGGCTCATTTTTTGAAGAATCGGAGGTAGCACAAGCTGCTACGGTCCAAATGAGTGTAACTTTCGGGGTCTCCCTAAACAACGATAAGGGGGTTCGCAGTAATTTCTACGTTACCGAAAACTCTGAAGTGACTTCATCAAAAGTAGTCACAAAACTTTATTGTTCGAAATGAGGAATAAATAAAATGAGAAAATATATATATCTAATGGTAGTTATAGCAGTTTTGACTTGTATTTTAGATACAGGTGCCTTCGCGGTAGATCCATCAACAAGCTTATCTAAAGTCCAAGAGCTTGCAGCTCAGGGTGAAATAGAAACCGCTTATCTCCTCGCGCAAGAAGTGGTGAGAAGTCTTTCACGAGAACTTAATATTGGAGAGATCGTGGTGCGCTCTCAGCTTCAACTCAAAGAAAGTCTAAAAGAAGTAGTTACGTCTTCTTATTCTGATTCCAGTTCAGAGAGAACTTTCTCTTGGTCTTTTCGCATTGATCGCAACGGAGTCCATCTCTCTGTTTCTCGCTCTTCTTGCAGTTCAAATAGCAGTGGAGAAACAACCGAGTGGATTACACAAAACCCAGAAGAGGTGGCCTCTTTTCCTCTTACGATTGCTAGAGACGGAGCAAACCTTGAAAAAGAGCTCAAACTCTTTCTTGAAAAACACGTGGAGCAACTCTTTACGATGAAGGTGTTGGGAGTGTGGGCCATGAAGCTTGGTTTAGAATTAATCAAGGCTGGAGATCAAACTGTAGTTAGAGTCTCAGAACTCGAAGAAATGGATAACCTGATTTCAGTCATTCGATTCTATAGTGAGCAGACAATCACTCTTTGCCTAGAAAAAGAGTTTGTAGATCGTTACACAAGTCATTCGTCACATTTTTCTTATGACGGCACTTCGAAATCGTCTGAGTCGAGTTTCCGTGAATATGCTCATCGGTCTAAGTCCTGTGAAGCCGCTTCTATCATAAAAGACATGGACGTAGACCGTTCGGCTTGGGCCGTTGACTTTAGGGTTATTGATCGCGGTATTGCCAATTGGAAAAAAGCTCTCAAAACGCTTCTACTTTTTAGAGATTTAGGAGAAAATGCTCCTCCCTCTTTTGGAAACCCTTATTTGAAGTGAGAAAAAATCTGATAAGCATTGATGGGTAGCGATTATATTCCATGCTAAGCTGTCTGAAAAAGTAAATAAAATAAAAACATAATGATTTCAATTGGTTATATAATATAGACAAATTGTTTTGACTATAGTAAAATAAATACCATGAGCACTGTAAAAAAAATATCTGTCAGTGAGTTTAAAGCAAAATCTCTTGGACTTTTTGAGCAAATCTCTAAATCAGGAAAAGAGCTGATCATTTATAAAAGAGGCAAACCCATTGCGAAAGTAATTCCTTTTCCCAACAAAGAAGCAAAATCCACATTGGGTCAGCTCTCTCAAACGGTTTTGTTCGAGGGAGATTTGATCACTCCTTTTGGAAGTGATCTCTGGAAAGCAGCCCAGTGAAATACTTACTAGACACTCATACTTGGATCTGGTGGAACTCTAATCCCAGTAATCTTTCAAATAAAGTGAAAGAACTGATTGAAGACCTGAAAAACTATGAAGAACTCCTTCTTTCTGTTATTTCCATTTGGGAGTTTTCGAAACTTTTGGAAAAAGGGAGATTAAAAATTTCAGTCAATGGATACACTTGGATCGAACAGGCTCTTATTTTACCCAAACTCAAAGTGTGCGAACTCACACCCCAAACTGCTTTCAACTCGACGACTTTACCCCAACCCATCCACGACGACCCAGCAGATCAAATCTTAATTGCCACTGCACGAATTGAAAACGCGGTGATTATTACAAAAGATCAACTCATCCAAAATTATCCACATGTAAAAACGATTTGGTAATTTTATCGGCCAAATGGCCCGTCTAAAACTTCAAACGCAACAATCTCCCCGTTTGAAGTTTAAACTTCTAGAATTTCCTCAATCCCCATCTGCCAGGGCAAGATTCGCACCTTCTCTTGCACTCTTGGAAGAGGTTCTTGACAGAGAATGATCGGTTTGGAGTTCGGAATAATCTTAGCAATTCGAGCAAACTTTCTCACATCAGTCGGATCAACAGCCTTCGAGGATTTGATTTCAACAAGAACTCTGGACTGTCCTGGACGCTCCACGATGAGATCGATTTCAGCTCCATCCTTTGTTCTCAAATATGAAAATCTAAAGTCCTTTCTCAAATAATCATTGAACCGATGGAGTTCGAGAATCACAAAATGTTCGAAAGCGCGGCCGATCGAGTACCCCTCTGTCAGAGGAACGCTCAAAGTATTCTCAAGAGCTCGCTTCACGCCTGGATCAAAGAAATAAAATTTAGCCTTCTGGATCGTTCTGCGGCGGACAGAAAAATGAAAAGGCTGTAGAAAAAAACCAAGAAGGGTATCTTGAAGAATTTCAAAATAGCGCTCAATGGCTTTCTGATCAGTACCCACGTCACGGCCCATCTTGGAAAAATTAAGAACCGTACCATTACACTGAGCAGCCACTTCAAGAAACTTTATAAAGGGTTCTAATCTCCTGACCAGTTGTTCTTCTTTCACTTCCTCCTTGAGGTAGGTCTGCGCATACGTTCGAAGGAATTCTTTCTTTTCTTCTATCTGCTGTAATTGAAAGAGTTTGGGAAGAGTTCCGAAGCGAAGTGCATGCTCTAAATTGAAATCCTCTCCCAGTTCACGGTGGGTCAGAGGATGGAGGTTATTCAAAAAAGCCCGACCTGCGAGGAGGTTAGCCCCCCCCCGTTTGAGTTTTCGTGCACTGGAACCCGTCAGCGCAAATTTCAATCGAGAAAGTGGTCCTGTGCTCTCAATGCACTGATGCACAACATCTAGGAGTGCTGGAACTTTTTGAACTTCATCGATGACAACCCAATCTATTCTCTCTGGCAAAGACTCCAAATGCTGATGAAAGCCTCGCGGACCAACGAGATAGCTATTTGCCAATTGGCTATTTAGAAGATCAATCTCTTCCCTCTTTTCAGGAGGTAAAAGCCCTCTCAAACTCGATGTTTTACCTGTTCCTCGCGGTCCAAACAGAAAAAAACTTTGTGATAACAATGGGTTCAGTAATCTAAGGTACATATACCTAGATTGTACGCTATTTTAGGTATGAGTACCAGAGAAATGATAGAAATCTTGTAACAGGTCAGTACAGATCCTCAAGCCACTCACCCAAAGAACAAATCTCGATGCCGCGGATTTCTAACTTTCGATCCAAATTTAATACAAGCTGAATGGATTTCTCCGGTTTTAACCTTTGATGCAAATACTCCAAGTGTGGACTTAAACTAGAATCAGAAAGCTTGACCTCTATCGACCAAATTATTTTTTTATGATGAGCAATCAAAAAATCTACTTCTCTGTTTTCCCGGTCTCTATAATAATAAAGCTTAAAATCTTTCCCCTGCGTATCATGCATCCAGTGGCAATATTTCAATAAGGAAGAAGCCACAAAGTTCTCGACTCGCGGACCTAAATTATTTTCTTCAAGACTTGCTGCACAATCATAGAAATAGATTTTAGGCTCTTTTCTGATACTTCTTGCCAAACCAAAGTAAAACGGTTTGATTGCAAAAATAAGATAGAGTCTTTCTAATAAAATAATCCAATTTTTGATTGTCGGTGCAGAAACAGACAGGTCTTCAGCTAATGAAGAATAATGAACATTCTGAGATACTCTTTCTCTCAAAAGCTCAAGAAGGAGCTCCATATTTGAAAGAGCATTTGTTTTGCTCAGAACTCTCAAGTCCTCTTGGAGTACCAAATCAAAACGATCATTTCTTAAACGCTCTGCTTCTTCTGGGTGCAGAAAAGCTTCTGGAAATCCACCAGACACTAATAATCGTTTGAGTCGCTCTTGAGCTGAAAGTTTGGGTAAAAATAATTTAGACTCAGCAAGATCAATGGGATGCAGGCGATAATGATAAAATCGCCCAGTCAAAGCATCTCCCTGTCGCCTAAAAGTTTCAAGTCTTGCGCTCCCTGTAATGAGAAGCGGGGGTTTGTTTTGAAACTCGTCAGATAAACCTTTCAGATAATTTTTCCACTTTGCGTATTTATGCAATTCATCCAAAACAACCAATGATGCATTTTTAGGCCAACTGACCTCGCGAATTATTTTTTTATCTTTTTTGATATCCCAATTCAAATAGATACCACTTCCACCCATCAAAAATTTTGCAAAAGTAGTTTTTCCTGCCTGCCTTGGGCCGGACAAAAAGATCATCTTCTTCTCAAAATCTTTTAAAACCGCGTCTCGAATATATCTCATACTAGATATGACAATTCTAAGCTCTATTTTAGAATTGTCAAGACGGAAGTAAAACAGGGTTTAGAATTGTCATGTTATGAATACAACAAAAACGACCTCACTGCAACCGATGGCTCACTTTGCGCGCCCGGGTTCCACACTCCGGACATCTGGCCATTTCGTGAGTAATGCTATGGGTGAAGTCAGTGATATGACTAAAGTGTAGGTTTGCTCCACAGAGCACGCAGTGCATGTAGCGCTCCACCACGTCGCTTGCTGGACCATAAAACTGGGAGAGCGTTTCATGGATGCCCAACTCTAACTCTTCGTTTAACAGTTCTTCATTCTGAAGATCGCCGCTTTTATCCATTTTGGACTCCCTCCTTGTCCCGCATCCAACTTCCTGACAAAGGACCTATCGGCGGTTAGTCTCTGAAATTAAATAGGAAAATTTTTCCCCATTCTGTGTTATGAAGCCCTCTATGCAAAAATCCGAGCTGCTTTTCTGATATGGACTTTAGAAACATCTGCATTATTGCCCATGTCGATCACGGGAAAACAACTTTGGTGGATTTCCTCTTAAGACAGGCGGGAACCTTCCAACAGCACCAATTGCTCAAAGACAGGGTCATGGACTCGATGGATCTAGAGCGAGAGCGCGGAATTACGATTCTTGCGAAAAATACCTCAATACATGTGGGCGATACCAAAATTAATATTGTGGATACCCCCGGACACGCCGACTTTGGAGGCGAAGTCGAACGTATTATGGGTATGGTGGATGGAGCTTTACTTTTAGTAGACGCAGCTGAAGGCCCACTGCCTCAAACTCGTTTTGTTTTGCAAAAGGCCCTGGCCCAGGGGCTGAAAGTCATCCTTGTTATCAATAAAGTCGATCGCCCGGATGCCAGGATAGACGAAGTGGTCAATCAAACTTTTGACCTTTTTATAGACTTGGGAGCTTCGGACATACAAGCCGACTTCCCCATCATCTACGCCTGCGCTCGCGAGGGCTGGTGCACACCGGAGTTAAACGAAGTTCCCAGTTATCTGAGCGGAGCTAAAAAAGGAACGCTGACCCCCCTCTTCGAAACAATGCTCAGTGCCGTACCAGCGCCGAAAATCATCCAAGATTCTTTTCGAATGCTCGTTTCCAACCTCGCTTATTCGGACTATGTCGGAAGAATGGCAGTTGGGCGCATTATTTCCGGCACTGTGAAAAAAAACCAAAAGATTTTCTACCATGGACTAAACGCTCTTGGGACTCCCATCGTAAAAGCTTTTACCATCACCCAGCTCTATACTTTTGAAGGACTCGCACAAGTCGAAGTTCCCCAATTGATTTCTGGAGATATCGGGATGATCTCAGGAGCTGAAACGGTTGAAATTGGGGATACCCTCACTGAATTGGATTCGACCCCCGCACTTCCGAGAATCAACGTCGAAAAACCCACTCTCGGGATGATTTTTTCTGTCAACACTTCACCCCTTTCTGGAAAAGAAGGCGAGGCCATCCAGTCGAGAAAATTGAGAGATCGCTTGGTCCGAGAAATCAGACAAAATGTCGCAATCAAGCTCGAAGAGACGGGAAGCAACGACCAGTTTCGACTCTTAGGCCGAGGGGAACTCCAATTCGCGATTCTCATTGAACAGATGAGACGAGAAAATTTCGAATTCATGGTAGGAAAACCCACCGTACTTTATCAAAAAGATGAGCTGGGCAATCTCTTAGAACCTCTGGAGCGGGCCATTCTGGATTTACCCGAAAAATACACGGGGGATGTCACCCGAATTTTTCAGGAGAGAAAAGGCCTCTTGGTCAAATTCGACACCAGCCAAGCTTCTCGAATCTCCAACCGCGTGCGGCTCGAGATTGATATCCCCAGTCGAGGCTTGCTAGGGATTCGCTCGCGCTATTTGACCACTACAAGAGGCGAAGGACTCTTCAGCACTCAGTTCCTGGGCTACGGACCACACAAAGGAGAGATTTCTCACCGCTCGGGAGGGGCCATGGTGGCTGACCGTTTGGGAGAAACAGTCGAGTACGGCCTCTTAGGATTAGAAGATCGAGGCATCCTTTTTCTAAGACCTGGCTTTCCCGTTTACGAAGGCATGATCATCGGAGAAAACAGCAAAGAAAATGACATCAATGTCAATCCATGTCGCGCTAAAAAGCTCACCAATATCCGCGCTGCTCATGCAGAAGTCTTGGTCACTTTATCTGGGATTAGAAGCCTCTCTCTCGAAGAATGCATCGAATGGATCGACGAAGACGAGTGGATCGAAGTCACACCAAAATCCGTTCGCATGAGAAAAAAAATCCTCCCTCAGAACTTGAGAAGTGTAAAAAGAGAAGAGAGGATTCAATAAAAACTAGTGTTGCTCAGCAGCCTGAAGATCACGTACAGCTTTTTCGATAGCCTTACGTTTTCTTTGGACTTCGTCACAAAACTCTTTTTCAGTCATGGTGAGTTTTTTTGAAAAATCTGGATCGTTAGCAGATTTTTCATCAAAAAAATCTTTGTTTGTTTTGTTTAAAAAATCCATAAATCCAGGATCATTTTGTAATGAAAAACTTCCATCTTTATTCAAAATAAAATAATTATGGATGGCACTATCTAATAGCTCCCTGGGGGAGGAGCCTTTTTTTGAAAAAAGATCAAATCCTGTCTCAAAAATTTTAGACCTGGTCCATTGTGCTCCCCCACTTTTTGAATTTATACCTGTCAAATAATATGTAAAATTTGCAGTTCCTCCATCAATTGCAGTCACCCTAGATTTCAATATTTTACGAACGAACTGATCCATCTCATTTTGATATTTTTCAAACCTTGGATCATTCTCTTTTTTCAATTGAGCAAGTCTTTCTTCTATATACCGTATATGCTCTAATAATACCTGTGTCTGTTTTTTAACATGAAAAACAACTTTATTCGGAAGTAAAATAGATCCAGTGTGAAAGCTAACATCATGAAGGTACATATATCCATTTTCACCCAAAGGCAAAGCTGCATCTTGTCCATATCTTTCTAAATACTCCCTTAAGTTGACCTGATTTACTCCTTTTACTGGTACATAGTATCTTAGAAAAATTTGATCTTCTGGACCTAGTTTTATATTTATTTGTTCTATACTAGCACTAAATTCTGCAACGTCTGGAATGACCAACAGGTGAGTCCTATCTTTTTTAAACTCATGCTCAGCTAGTTTAGATTCCTTGGATTGCGTTTTCCAGGGATTCTTTTTTTCATATGTTTGGAAGTCTTTTTCTAGAACATAATCAAAACCAAAATAACGTCCCACCTCTTTTCCTAAAATAACAACAAAGGTTCTCGGATCTCCTTGAGGTGCATTTTCAAATTTTTTATACATAGATGACCATGAAATTCCACCAGGAGAGCCTTCTTCTGACGATTTTTTTGGAGTTTCTTGTGCCCCCTCAAGAGGGGCTAAAACAAATCGCTTACCACCATGCTTTCCTGAGATTTGACCAATACGATTTACTGAAGGAGTTGGAACAAATCGAGAATCTTTTACCAAAGGTGAACCGGTAATTTCAGCTAAATGCCGCGTTAAGTCATCTAAACATCCCGCACTCAGTACGGTTGGGACCAGAAAGCTCAATAAAATTATACAATACTTAAGTAAAAAATCGACCATCTCGATACCCCTTATCGGCTGAAACGGTGCATTAACTTAAAAAATACACTTAATATTTGATAAATTTCGCACACTCAGCTATCCCAAACCCATGCTATCGCCACAGCAAGAGCCCTCCTTGCAAGAACCTTCTTGGACCCCGTTTCTACTCTCCCCAAAGGGCGAGCACGCTGATCCACCCCGCCCTATCCTCACGCTCGAAGGAATTGGCGACCGCTTGCGTTCTGCCGCGTTTGCAGAAATCCAAGCACGAGAAGCGTTTCTTTGGGCTACAGTTCAGTTCAAAGACGCACCCCTACCCCTCCAAAAAGCTTGGCTTGCACTTGCTTCGGAAGAAGACAAACACTTGCACTGGTTACTCAAGAGGATGGAAGAGCTAAAAATCGACATCAAAGGTAGACACGTGTGCACTCTGCTCTGGGAGTCTTTTCAGGTTTGCAAAACAGCGAAAGAGTTTGCGAAATACATGGCCAGCGCCGAAGAAAGAGGAAGAAAAGCTGGAGAGCGCTTTTGCAATGACATCGCCAAAATCGATCCGATCAGTGCTGAGCTTTTTGGAAAAATTGCGAAAGAAGAGGTCGCACACATCGCTTTAGCTGCGAGATTTTTTCCAGACTGACTATTGATTACGGAATGTATTGTGAAAATTCTGGAATCTTAAATTTCAAATTTTTCTTGAGAACTAAGAACTTTTCCAAATTTCTTATCCAAAGTCCAAATTTTCAATTTATTTTCTCTGGCAGCTGACAAAATAGCTAAATCAATCAAGCCAACTCCTTTGGAAAATAATTTATTTTTATATGAAATATTTCCAGCCAAAATCCAAATCCCCTCTTCTTGTACTTTTGGAAGATTGACCCAATATTGAGTGATGATGTTTATTTCTCTTTCAGATCTAGATCCCTGTAACAATTCTCCAAAAATGCATTCTATTGCATAAATCTTTCGTTCTTCTATTAATTTTTCAATTATATTAATATAATAATTATTATTTCTAAAAAACTCAATCCATACAGACGTATCGACGATGATCATTTTCTTCTATTAGACTCTCTGACTTTACTTGCACTAAAACCTGGACAAAATTTCAAAGGATCTTTTTTTATACTCTGAGTAAGAGTTCGTAGTTTCCTGACCGAGATCCATTCGCTCAGCGCAATGATGATCGCTTGTGTCGTGTTCTCACCTTTAGAAATTTGTCTGACTTCTCTCATCAAATCATCTGGTATAAGCGCAGTGACCTTCATATCAGTACCATTATACGATACTACATCGTATTTAGCAACAGACGCGTTTCATAGGTGGTGTAAAGAGTTGTGTGTAAAAGGAAAAAACCCCTAGGTTTTCAAGGCCTAGGGGTTAGGGTAATCTCTTAATTGATAAAAAAAGGAGAATTAGCCCATATGCGATTATCTAGCACAGAAGTTCAGGAGAGACAGTTTTTAAATGAGGGATTTAAACAGATCTACCAGGAGGCTGAAGAGAGGATATTTAGCTTTAATTTTAAGTCCTGGCTTAAAGGAGTTCTTGAAGACTGTATGTTGACTGAGTTTGAAGAAAAAGTTGTTTGTGTTCCTGCTTATGAGAGGGATCTTAAAACAAGAAAAAATTTAAGAAACGGATTTTATAATCGCAGTCTACTGACAGTGTTTGGACTCATTGAAGACCTTGCTGTGCCACGTCCTCGCTCCGGAGGTTACACTCCAAGTATTTTTGAAAAACACGAACGTAGAGAAAGAAAATTAAACCAACTTATGACGGAGTGCTTCTGGAGAGGTATATCAACCAGAGACATGACATATGTAATACATACACTGACTGGAGTTCATGTTTCTGCTTCAGTGGTTTCAAGACTGACAAAGAAATGGGATCTTGAAACAAAGAGATGGCATGAGAGAGCGTTAAGTGATGATTACGTTTATCTGATGTTCGATGGAGTTTGGATAAAAAACCGCACATTTACCGGTAAAAAGAGACGTTTAGTGCTTGTCGCTTATGGAGTAAAAAAAGATGGAAGTAGAGAGGTGATTGATTACAAACTTGATTACAGTGAGAGCGAAGAGAATTGGCAACAGTTTTTAACTCAACTGACTGCGAGGGGAATTGAAGGTAAAAATTTAAAACTGATTGTGTCAGATGGTTGTAAGGGATTAATGAACGCAATAGCATTGGTATTCCCACTGGTGGGCCACCAACTTTGCTGGGCGCATAAAATGAGAAACATTTTAAAAAATGTAAAAAAGAAAGATGAGTCTGAGGTCAAAAAAGATCTTAATGAGATTTTTAGTGAAAAGATTAGCACTAGAGAAGAAGTCGTTAAAATTATTTGGTACTGGAGAAAAAAATGGAGGACTCAATATCCCGCAGCTGTACGATGCTTAGAAAGAGATTTAGATCATTTATTACATTATTTAAAATGCCCAACAGAGCATCATAAGGCATTGAGAACAAGTAATCATATTGAGAGACAGTTTAAAGAGTTTAGGAGAAGACTGAAGAGTATGGAAATACTCCCTACAAAAGATTCTGCGGACAGAGCCCTGTATGCTCTGTCTCAGATTAGAAACGAAAAACTTGGAGCTTACCCCTTGAAATTTACACATAATTACTTGCACTAACGTTTCATACATGCCTAGCTCACTGCCCCGAACTCCCAAAACCCTTCTCACCCCTTTGAGTCGTGTCCAACTCCGGCACTTCCTTCACAGCGGGCGTAATCACGGGCAAAATCAAGAGCTGCGCGATCCGATCTCCACGGTTGAGTCGGATTTCTTGGTTCGAAATATTCCAAAGTACGATGTGGATTTCTCCGCGATAACCTGAGTCGATCACACCGCCAGCGCATTTGATCCCTTTTTTCGCAAGCGATGATCGGTCTGCCACAAGACCGACGTATCCGATGGGGAGGCTAATGGCGATCCCGGTGCGAATGACTTTTCCATTGGGCTGGCCCTGAATTGTCGCGTTTTGCGAAGAAGTCAAAAGCACATCCTCCAAACTATAGAGATCCAAACCCGCATCGTCGGGATGTGCGCGAGTGGGCAACACAGCCTCTTGAGAAACCTTCATGACGTTGATAGAATCCATGACTCCAACTCCTTCTCTCATTCCTTTGCCTGATTATTTCCCAATTCTTTACAAAGCACATTT
>JAHFAB010000352.1:2620-3003 GCA_023250795.1 Bacteriovoracaceae bacterium | reverse complement strand
GTGAAAAAAACGATGTACTCAAAGGCAAATAGGATCGCGATTGCTTGGATAATTCCAAACAAGCACCATTTCGAATGGGGTTTATAAAGGCGCGAAGTGAGAAGCTCCCATCCAAAAATGCATACTACCAGAGATCCCCAAAGTCCTCCAAAGTGGTAATAACCAAAGTAGGTGAAAAATAAGATGCCAAATACTGTGAGAACCCAAGGTCTGTGTTTATAAGAAAGAAAATGAAAAAATAAGACACTGGGGATCAAAAAAAAGATGAAAAAATTCAGTTCGTTAAAGATCATTGGATGTCTGTTTATTCTAACCGATTTAGTTCATTTTTCAATGTTTGCAAGTTAGCGGTCAGTTTTAGTGAGTTGAGTATGGATTTAAGG
>JAHFAB010000352.1:0-2610 GCA_023250795.1 Bacteriovoracaceae bacterium | reverse complement strand
CTACGCGATGACCTCATGGAAGAGTACCCACGTGACTGGGACCTGCTTTTTTAACTCCTTAAATCCATACTCAACTCACTAAAACTGACCGCTAACTTGCAAGACTTACTCGTTCTTGTTATGGCTAGGCGTATATGGAACCCACACAAACAGAAAGTGTAAAGCTGATTGCAGTCACGCCTAAAGCAGAAGAAATTATGGCCTATTGCGCCAGAGTGAGTAACCCGCAAAACCAAGACAATCCAGAGATTCATAAGTTGCTTGGGTATTGTGTAAAGCATGGACATTGGTCGGTGTTTGAACAAGCCAGTATGGTTTTGGAAATTGCAACCTCTCGTGCGATTTCTCCACAGATTTTAAGGCACCGGTCTTTTTCATTTCAGGAGTTTTCACAAAGATATGCAGCTTCTGATAATGCGGTGATGTATAGGGGTCGAAGGCAAGATCAGAAAAATCGGCAAAATTCTACGGATGATTTAGAAGAAGAGACACAGAAATGGTTTCTCAACTCCCAGAATGAAATTTGGGAGTTATCTTATCGAAAATATAAAGAAGCTTTAGAAAAAGGGATTGCCAAAGAGTGTGCACGGTTTTTGCTTCCTCTCAATACAGGCACGAGGCTTTATATGAATGGGACAGTGAGAAGCTGGATTCATTACATTCAACTTCGGACAGCTCACGGGACGCAGCTTGAGCATATGAAAATTGCTGAAGGCTGCAAAAAGATTTTCTGCGAACAGTTCCCGTCTGTTTCAGCTTCGCTCGGTTGGACGACTAACTCTTCTTAATAGGAGAAAGTCCAAAAAGTTCTTTCCAATTTTTTGCGAGGAGAAGTCGGGAGGATTTTTTTACTAAGGTAGGACTGACCCTGTAAAGCCCTAAAAGCAGTTTACCATGAAAAGTAGGACGAATTTCAGCCTTTTCCTTGCTGATCCCAGAGTAAATTTCTTGTGCTGTCTTTTTTGGGTCTTCTACCATGAAGTTTAACCAATCAGGGAAATTGTAGTCGGGGTGAGATTCCATAATTTTTGTTTTAACAAAGCCAGGAGATACCAAGAGAATTTTTAGAGGAGATTGAGTTTGAGCAAACTCTTCTTGGAGTGAGCGAGTAAAGCCCATAACAGCGTGTTTCGATGAAACATAAGAACTCATAAAGGGGGCAGGAATAGTACCATTGAGCGAAGAGATATTAACGATCGTTCCACGGATGGGGTTTTTCATAATAGAAAGAGCAGTTCTTGTGCCATTGACCGTTCCATCAAAGTTGACTGACATCACACGCCTAAATGCATCGGAAGAGATTTTTTCAAAAGGACCTAAACTAGCAATACCTGCGTTATTGATCCAGAGAGTTGGTTTTCCTATTTCTTCTTTAAACTTTTGAGCGGTTTTAAGGAGTTCTTCTTCGTGAGTCATGTCGACTGTAAAAAAAGAGCCTGGAAAATTTTCTTTCCCCTTGGGATCAATGTCTAGACCAATCACGGTATGTTGTTTTTTGTGATAAAGTTCTGCAAGTTCTCTTCCGATGCCTGCTCCAGCTCCAGTGATCACAACGATTTCTTTTTCCATTTTTTACTCCAGATGAGGTACGTGGTCATCAAGCCAATAAACTTTTTCAGGCGTGACAACTAGAATTTCTTCGAATTTTGCTCCAAAACCATCGGCACCGAGATGTGGTTCTATCGCCCACAGTCCAGTGGGATCCCCTTTGTGTTTTGGCCCCAAAAGTTCAGGGTAAATACCACGCATGATGATGCTCAAATAACTATGGATTGAAAATGGCTTAGAGAAACCTGGTAAAAAATTAAAACCGATTTTATGTACTTGGTGTCCCAGGACTGAGAAGGGATACATCGAGTGACAGTTATCGTAGCCGTCTGTTTTGATCGCGGTATCTATTTTGTTCCAAATTTCTTGAGTGGGGATTTTATTTTCAAATAACTCTAAGATCAAGTTTCTGTAACGAATGAGTGACTTTTTGGCTTTTTCTAGTTTTGGATTAGGCTCGAGTGACATTGTATATCCTATGTCAGAGGTATAACCCTCAAAAATCGGTGCTGTATCTAAAATGATGACATCAGATTGTCGAAGCCTTTTTTCAGAAGGCATAAAATGTCTGTATTTTGTGAACCCAAGAAAACGGGTGCGATCTCCAAACCAGGCAAAAGATTTATGAAAAAAAGTTTTGACCCCACTGTCTTTTAGAAATGTATCCATGAGGTCTGCCGTTTGTTTTTCGGTCCAACCCTCTTGGAGTTCTTTTCCTATGGTAACAGCACATTGATAAGCTAATCTTTGGCTTTTTCTAAATTTTTCGAGCTCTTCTTGTGAGAGGGACATTTAGACTTTCTCCAAAAATTTATGAATTAAACTGTTCACTCTATCGTGTTTTTCGAGGTGTATCCAATGCGCTCCTTCTAAAACACGAAGAGTAAAGTTCCGGGCTAGGCGTTTCATTTCTGTTGCAGTGGGAATCTCTAGAAACGGGTCATGGATGCCCCACATCACAAGCACTGGTGCTTGAAGTGGTGGATTTTTCTGAGAAAGCTCTTTTGGAATTTCCCGAAGCAAAGTTCGATAATAAGGAATGAAATGAATGGCTGAGGCAAA
>JAHFAB010000351.1 GCA_023250795.1 Bacteriovoracaceae bacterium | reverse complement strand
TATTTCTCAGTCAAATAAGTGAGCCACATTACTTCCATTAATCAGGATAAACAAGTGAAAACACTAGGTTTTTGCTGCATGGGTCTAGCGCGGAGGGCTGGCGCATGGGGTTAGTGAAGAAGGCGCAAGGTGGATCGCCTTTTGTTTTAAATGGGGAATCAGTTTCTCATAATACTCCGAAGTAGCCATGTCGTTCTCTTCAGAGTCAGCAATCCAAAAAGTGACGCGTACGACTTGGAGTTTCTCAGCGATAGAAGTGAGTGTCACATTTTGTTCTCGATCTTTTTTTGTAAGACTCACTTCATGGATGACCGAATGGCAAAGTGATTTTATCTCTGAAAAAGGAAAATCCATAGAAAATCGTAACGAGAGAGAGCAAAGCCCTGCTCGTGAGGGTTTAGAGAGATTGAGGATTTTAGTATTTACAAGCTCTGCATTGGGTACTATCAGGGTGTTTCCATTGCCGAGTCGGAGTTTTGTGCTTCTCAACCCAATCGTCTCTACCTCTCCCTCAAAACCTGAAAGATTGATTCGATCACCAGGAGCAAAGTTTCGGTCCATGATCAATGTAAAGCCTGAAATCATATTGGACAAAGTTTCTTTGGCTGCAAGACCAATGGCTAGGGATCCAACACCTAGGGCGGTGAGGAGGGACATGACGTCGTATTTGAAATATTTCAAAATCATGATGCTGCCAGAGGCAAAGACAAAAAGTGTGATTAGATTTTTGAAAAGAGGGATAAATCCTTGATCCAAAGTCATCGAGCGATGCGTTCGGGCGGTGCTCCACTCGATAAAAAATAGAGCAGCTTTTCTCACCAAGCTCAAAACAACAAAAACGCCGAAAATATAAACTCCACTCTCTAACCAATTTGCCAACTTTGTATTGAGAGGTGCTATTTCTAAAAAAACCTTCAAACCTATTACGTAGATGAGATTAGACAGAGGAAAAGCTAGACTTTGGAGGAATACAAAACGTTGCATGCGAGCTAGTTTTTTTAGGGCGTACCGAAAGCCCCAAACACAAAGAAAGGTGAGTAGTAGGGCGCCTATTGAAACATGCATAATTCATTCTCTCTTTCACTTTATACAACTGATTTAAAATATTGTCGTTGAAATTTTTAGAAACTGAGGAATATAATCCCATGAAATTATGACTGAATTTACAATTGAACTCAGCACTCAGGTCGGCGTGATCAGTTTTTCTTGGAATCAGAGCGGTCTTTTAGCTCAAATTCAGTGGAAGGCCTATGCCTCTTATGAGGATTTTCAGGAGCATCAGAAGAAATTCCGCTTACAGAAGTTTAAAATGAAATCTTCAGAGTTAGATTTTGCGCAGAGTGGAAATTTCAAAAGCCTGCTCGATTCGTTTCCCAAGTATTTTGAAACAGGGGATCCCCTTCCGTCACTTTCATGGGATCGATTGGAAACTGGGGGTCTGACAGAGTTTCAACAGAAAGTTTATCGTGTGTTGCAAGAAATCCCCCATGCTGAAACTCGCACCTATCAATGGGTTGCAGAGAGAGTCGCGCAAAAGTTGGGAAGCAAGCCAGCTTGCCGTGCGGTGGGACAAGCGTTGAGCAATAATCCTTTCCCTTTTTTGGTTCCTTGTCATCGAGTGGTTTCTAAAACTGCGCTGGGTGGGTTTATGGGGAGCACAGATCTGACGCATCCCCCACTCAGGTTAAAGAAATGGCTGATCGAAGTGGAACATCAGTATCGAAACCCTGTTTTTTCTTTTCTCCCCAGTCTTTTTGAGCCCTCAGTGATTTTTGCTGGTGCAAGTTTGTGATGGTAGATGCTGTGAAATCAGAGACCTCGGAGAGGGTTTTCTCGGTTTTATTAATCTTATTATTAACTACAATTGGGACTTTTTGGGCTTTTCAAAGAGGGGGATTTGATTTTTCGGTCTACTTCGAAGCGTGGAGACTCGTACTTGCGGGCAAAGGTTTAGTAATCTATCGGCACTCGCCAGATCGGTTTTTATATGCGCCAGGATTTGCATGGATCCTGGCGCCTTTTGCCTTTTTACCAAAAGAATGGGCATTGGTACTTTGGTGCTTGATTAAGGCAGGTGCATTGGGGGCTTTAGTTTGTTTTACACAGCATTATTTGAATAAAAAAAACAGGTGGATTGCCTCGCTGTCACTTCTTTTTATTGCAAGGCCTTTACTCATTGATTTTCAATATGGCCAAATTAATATTTTAATTTTAGTTTTTTCATGTTGCGCTCTTTTGTCTTACTTTGATCTGAAGATTCGTCTACATTGGGTTTGTCTTTTTTGGTTTTTATTGGGCCTGTTTTCTACGTTTAAACTCTATACTTTACCTTTGCTCATGACTCCTTGGGTTTGCACTCGTGCACGTTCAGGAAAAGTAAAAGCTGCTTTGATATTAGGAGTCTCTCTCTCTCTATTGAGTCCGCTTTTTTCAGTTTCTTTGACGGATTTTCTCTCGCTCTATTTTCAGTGGTTTCAGTCTCTTGTGTCTAGGGGGTTTCCATTGGAAACACACAATCAAAGCATTGCTGCACTCGTTTTTCGTACTTTGAGTGGTGAGCCGGTTCATGCGGTTTTGAGAGGTCCAGAGTTTTTTCCGATTGGAGAAGCTTTGCTTTCTCATCAGATTTTGAAAGATCTTAGCTTTGCTTGGGTTTTTATTAGCTCTGGAGTTTTTCTTTCCTGGGTTTTTTATGCTTCTCGGGAAAATGTGTTGAGGTGGGTTGCCGTTACGGTGGGCTTTCTCCTTCTGCCTTTGCATTTAGTTTGGAAACCTTACTTTGTTTTGACTTATCCATTGGCTGTTGCGGCTCTGAACCAGATTTTTTCTCGCTGGAAGGGGAAAAGGAAGTGGAGAGGAATTTCAATCCGTGTAGGTTTGACGGTTTTTGCATTTTTTCTCATAAATTGTTCTGGTTTTGATTTCCTCGGATATTCCGTCGCGAGCTTTTTTGAGGCTTTTTCCGCACTCATGGTGGGACATTTGATTTTGATGGGGCTAGTGGT
>JAHFAB010000350.1 GCA_023250795.1 Bacteriovoracaceae bacterium | reverse complement strand
TTTGAGGGTTGGCAGAAACCGGTTTCAGCAGCCCTGAAGGAAACTCTTACGTTCTTAGTTTTAGAAACTTTTGGAGCCAAAGGGGAAGTAAAAGATATTGATGAAAAGAAAATTCAAAGTGCAGATGCACGGAAATGGTTAAGAGAACAAAAATCGATTTTGGAAAAACTGTGATCAGGGTTTTTGGTTCCTTTTAGGCGGCTCTCTTTAGCAATCTTGAAAAATCCACTTTTGGAAAAGCAGTCATCATGGCCTCGATCATGGAGAGAGTTGTATTTTCCTCGCCAGACTCTAATCTCTGGTAATGTCTTAAAGTAATTGCACCCATTTTTTTAGCAACTTGATTTTGAGTAAGCCCCTCTTTGACTCGAACCATCTTTAAAAGGGCTGAAAGTTTCAGCTGTATACTCAAATGAAAATCATTAAACACTGTTTGACTTGCTTTTTCAAAGCCATAACCAATGACTTTTTTTGTTTTTTCAGACCTAAAAACAGTTACAAATTTTGATAACTCATCCGCATAGTTGTCTTCTTTTTTAGATAAGATCTCTAAATAATCAATGTCTTTATCATAAAATAAAATCATTTTTACTCGCCTCCGTTTTTTTATAAATCAGTTCGCCTTTTTTAATTTTATGCGTTGTCATAGCCGTTGAAATATAAGAGCTTTTTCCAAGTTTAATTGTTATTCCTGCATAGTCTTGAAACTCCACTTGCAACTACGACATATATGTCGTAGTTGCAAGTGGAAAAATTAAGATAGGCTTCTCTCCGCAGCTAAGACCGTATTTCCCATGAGCATCATAATGGTCATGGGACCTACTCCGCCTGGGACTGGAGTGATAGCAGAAGCTTTTTCAGCAGCAGATTGAAAAACGACGTCGCCACTCACTTTGCCTGTGGCATCTCGGTGGATTCCGACATCTATCACAACAGCTCCTTTTTTTACGAATGTCCCATCTAACAACCCTGGTTTTCCAGCGGCAACGATTAAGAGATCTGCCTGGGTCGTGAGTGCTTTTAGGTCAGGAGTTTTACTATGGCACTGAATGACTGTGGCATTGGCTTGTAAAAGCAAAGTGGCCACGGGTTTTCCCACTATGGAACTTCTTCCCACTACACAGGCGAGTTTTCCAGAAGGAAAAATTTTGTAATGTTTCAAAATTTCCATAATGCCCGCTGGAGTGCATGAAACAAAGCAGGGCAGGCCCAATGAGAGATTTCCCACGTTGATTGGATGAAATGCATCGACATCTTTTTCTGGAGAGACCCAGAGGAGGGTTTCTGAGTCTTTGAAAGTGGACGGAAGGGGACGTTGGATGAGAATGCCATCTACCATTGGATCTGTGTTTAGTTTTCGTATTGTTTTATGAACTTCTTGCGAAGAAGAGTTGCTCGGAAGGTGGATGGTTTCATGATCCATTCCCAAGAGCTGGGCCATTTCGCCTTTTTTTGTGGTATAGATGACACTTGCCGGATGATCACCCACTAGGACGACGGAGAGCTTAGGTGCGCGGTGATGATTTTTCTTAAAATCGACAACTCTTTCAGATAATTGAGTTTTTAGTAATTCTACGACTGGTTTCGCAGATAATAAAAGAGTCATAATGGTCTCCGATCTTACTAGTAAATTCACCCACAGTCAAAAAAACTCGCGAGTTTTTTTGACTGTGGGTGAATTTACTAGCGTGCTGGTTTTACGCAGTTCTCTTGTTATTTACTAGATCAAATTAAAGAAGAGCTCAAAATAAAAATTATTTTCTACCCGGCAATTTATCTCCTAAGAAAGCTAGATTTTGCCTAGAGTGGAAAAAAATGCCTAGCTAAGAAATATTTTAAAAAATTTAATTTAAAAAAACACAATGAAAACAGCACTAAAATTTTAAAAATTTATTTTTCTAAAGTCTTCATTCTGGCATGCCGATTGCTTACTTCTGTATTCGGGGGGATACAATCCTTGGCTACAGGAATGTGGACAGCAGTATCTGGCGCGTCGGCTCAAGCAAATAGCATAGACATGGTTGCCAATAATTTGGCTAATACAGACACGCCTGGGTTTAAGAAGGACCTGCCTACGTTTAAGGAATATCTTAGCAATTTGGAGAGAGACCCCGCTTCAGCAGAAATTCCAAGGGCTCCGATAAAAGACAAAGATTTTTACTCGCTCGATGGAAGAGACCAATCCTTTGTAGTGCAAGACGGGACTTATACAAATTTTAAACAAGGACACTTAAAGGTCACACAAGGACAACTCGATTTGGCCTTAGATGGGCCTGGCTTTTTTGAGGTCAGCACGCCTTCAGGTATTCGCTATACGAGACATGGAAGTTTCAGAACGGCCACGGATGGCCGGTTAGTGACGACCGAGGGATACCCCGTGCTGGCCGCACAACCCGGAGGGCTGGGCAACGCGCTTCCAGCAACATCCGTTCAGCCGAACCAAGGAAGGTTATTGACTCAGGGAGGAGTCGCGGCTGGACAAGGGACGCAAAATGCGCAGGGCGAGTCAGGGCGGTTCATTAGTCTCAAAGATAGGGGGCCTCATTTTAGTATTACTGACATGGGAGAGGTTTATGCGGGAGATGAATTGATTGCAAAACTCAGTGTGAATGAATTTCAAGATCGAAACAAACTGAGAAAACAAGGCGGACAGCTTTTCGAAAACACAAATCCAAATAATCTTTTACCCCCGAAACGAACAGAAGTGAAGCAGGGGATGCTTGAGACTTCTAATGTCAATCCCGTAGAAGAAATGACCAACTTAATCAAAGCAAATAGACTGTTTGAACATGATCTGAAGCTTATGAAAACGTATGGAGAAATGATGGGGAGAGAAGCTAATGACATTGGGAAGCTCTAAGGAGGTTAGATGCTAGGAGCACTTTCAACAGCTGCAACAGGACTCGAAGCTCAATCAGCCAATATTGAGCGTATTTCTAACGATCTCGCCAACCTCAATACTGATGGTTATAAAAACAGCCGAAATGAGTTTCATGATCTCATGTACAC
>JAHFAB010000349.1 GCA_023250795.1 Bacteriovoracaceae bacterium | reverse complement strand
GTTTTGGAGTTTGATAAAAATTTTCGCAACTACTGGTAATTGTATGACCCCAATATACCAACTTTTCATTAATTGACTGAGATTGAAAGCTCGTCTAGCCATTTGTGTCAGCTCAGGTCCATCGATGATAATTAGCGAGTGTAGGCGCTCTCCGAGAAGTCGTGCTAAGTGCCAAGCATAGGGAGCGCCGATATCATGAGCAATAATCGTTACTTTAGAGTTTCCTTTTGGGTTGGCATTTCTCAAAATTTCCAAATGATCTAATGCAGTTGCATTGAGAGTATAGCGACTGCGATTGCTTTTTTCTGATTTTCCAAGGCCCCTCAAAAAAGGCGCAAGGATACAATACTTGTTTTCAAAAAAATCAAATTGTTTTGACCAGGTGCTTGGATCATCGGGGCAGCCGTGAAGAAAAAAGAGAATCTGACTCTCATCGCCCGGGAGGCCTTTTTGTATCCAGGAAGTTTTAAGACCCCTGATGGATTTTGTTTTGATCATCACCTAATAGTCTACCAGAATAGCTGGCTCAGGAGAAGGAAAAGGAAAGCTCAGGATTCCATGTTTTTTGGAAAATTTTAAAAAAGGAGCATGACTTCTTGGGTTGACGAGCGAACTCACATAGGGAGCGGAGGTTAGGAATTTCCATAAAATAGACCAGGGAGGTTGCTTTTCAAAGAGTGGAAGTGCGCTACAAAAAGTTTGAAAGAATGGGTGTTTCGTTGCAAATTTTTTCATTGTTTTCATTTTAGTGAGAGAGTTTCCGGTCCAAATGGTTTGTAAGATCTGAGAAGAGATGAGATCAGATTTTACACGAAGATATTGTATCGGGCCTTGCTCTCTTGTCATAAGAAGCTCAAGCATGAGATAAGGAAAAGGAGCATGCCTTGCTTCTTCTTCAAAATGTTTTTTGTGAAGGATGTAATACAGTGGGTCCACCTTATCTTTGAAGGGAGCTATTGCATGGTAGAGGTGTAGAAACTCATGTTCAACTTCTGCCACTATCCACCAAAAAGCAGTTCCACCTTTTTCTAGATTTTTTCTCAGTATTTTTTCTGTGAGGGTGTTTTCTACAAATGGAAGGATGGATTTTAACTCAGAAAGTTCAATGTTTGCCGACTCAGAAAATTTCTGAAGATATCTTCTAAAAACTTTTGAATGTTTATTTTCTTCTTCGAAAAACTGTTCTCCGAGCTCTATAAATTCAGGACTGACGGGGTGTTTTTCCAATATTTTTTCAAAAGCTAAGCCTTTTATTCTCACCAAGCATTCTTCCATTTCACAAATAGAAGCAGCAATTATGAGGCCCATCATCTGTGAGATGACTAAACGTTGCTCAGAGCTTGCACCTGGAAAAAAAAGGGCGTTTTCATCTAAGGGGACAAGGAGTTTGTTCAAGTCAATTGGGGTTTTCCAGTCAATAGAGTTTTCCAGATCCCACCCCTTATTTTTTTGGAGAAGGGTGAGCTCTGCAATAGCGGTTTCGTCATAGAGAGCAATAGATTTCATGACCGACCTCTTCTGCATTATTATACTCTTATTCTATAATACTAGCAAAAAGCTCCTTATTTTGGGGATACCGAAAAAGGCCCTGTTGTCCGACCAGGCACTTGCGGTAACTCCGGAGATAGGCTTTGGGGTGGGTTGTTTAGCAGAAGCACTGATGCCGGAAGTCTGCCATTGATGAATTGTGCATAATTTTCACCATTATATCCAATTGCTGCAGCAACAGTATAGCAGCCTAATGTCATATATCTGAGAGCATTGAGCTCATCTGACAGTTTTTTAGCTCTCACGAGCTCTCCTAGTTTCTGGTCAGCCATTTCTTGAGCCACGGCTAAAGTTTTTTCAAATGAGATTGGATAGTTGTTAAGTTGGTTTTTTAACTCTAAATAAGCAAGAGTTGCTCGTTCAATCTCATGCTTTTGGTCTTCTACTTTTTTAAGTCTGTTCAGTTTTTTTTCATAATTAGTCGTTAAAAGCACATTTTTCTCTAAATATTTAAGTTTATGATTTGCTATGTTTATATCAAAATCTGCTTCGCTGACCTTTTGCTTCATTTCTAAATACATTTGATCATGGATGGCTTGGACATACCTCTTTGGATTGTTGAGAAGTTTGTCAAAAGATTTTAAATAATTTTCTAACTTTTCTATAGAACTCATAATTCCCAGCAAGGTTGAATAGGCAAAAGTAGCTCTAGAGGGATTTTTTTCTTGCCCCTGACAAGAAAGTTTTGTCCTTACTTTGAGTGTTTTTACTTCTAGTAAAATCTCTAGTTCAAGATGGTTCCAGTTTTCATCACCCAATTCTTTACTAGCAGAGAAACTGTTTGTATCTGCCAGAAAGATGAAAAAATAAAAGACTGAAATCACAAAAAACACATCCTGTTTTTTATTTAACTTGATTTGCATAACAGATAAACAAGCAAGAATCGGGCCAGTTTGGGTAAAATAAATCAGCTTTGATTCTAAGGGGTTATTGCAGTTCATTTTTAGTGGATTTTTTAAAAATGTATAAAAAATAGACGGAAATAGAGATTTTTTGCCAAATATTTGGTTTTATTAGAAATAAAATTTGTAGAAAAACTAGAGAACTGTCAAAGGCTTTGACGTTTAAAAATGCTTGATTATGTAATCAACTAATGATAGCATGCTTACATGAGTCAGATACAAAAACAGGGTAAGTACTTGGTTCGTGGTATTCCTAAAAATCTGGATGCAGTTATAAGAAAAAAAGCACAGCAACAGAAAAAAAGTTTAAACTCTCTTCTTCTTGAGCTTATTACTAGAGGTATTGGGTTAGAGCTGGAGCCAAAAATACATCATGATTTAGATTTTTTGATTGGTACAATGACATCAGAAGAAGCAAAAGAAATGGAAACACATACCAATCGTCAAAGAAAAATCCACCCAAAAGATTGGAAATGAAAATGAGAGTCGCATTAGATACTAATGTCTATTCTGCTATGGCTGGTGGGAACAAGACTACTGTTTATACTCTTCAAAGCGCCCAGG
>JAHFAB010000348.1 GCA_023250795.1 Bacteriovoracaceae bacterium | reverse complement strand
CGGTGATGATTTCTTCGATGTAAGTTTCACGTTTTTTGTCTTTTGGAAAATCATGAGCACCTAAAAAAGTGGGGACGAGAGTCATCTCTGGAAATTTTTTCTTAAGTTTTTGTATTACTTTTAGAATCTTTACCTCCGACTCAAAACTCAAACCATAACCGCTTTTGATTTCCAAGGTTCGAACACCGAATGAAAAAGACTCTCTCACACGGGCAACCGCAAGGCGTTCAAGCTCTTCTTCTGTGGCGTTGCGTGTGGCTTTTACAGTTGCAGCAATTCCCCCACCAGAGACAGCAATTTCTTGGTAAGTCGCTCCAGCACATCTCGCTGAAAACTCTTGTGACCGATCTCCAGCAAATACTAAGTGGGTATGACAATCAATCAGACCAGGGATGATGGCATTTTTTCCTTGAAGGTTTTTTTTGGGAGATTTTAGGTATTTCTTGGGTAAATCTGAAGTTTTTCCTACCCATTCTATTTTATGAGGTATTTCTTTCCCCCCCAGTTTTTTGACAGAATAGACTAGTGCTCCGTCAGACACGGAACACAAATCTGATTCTTCTATATTCCGTCCGTCTTTGATGCGGATATTTTTTCCAGTGATCATCTCACTGGCATGGGTAAGAACTTTATACACAGCTTATCCCACGTCTAATTTCTGCTCCCGCAAAAGATCTTCCATACAGAGAAGATCTTCATGCATAGAACGGTCTTGCTCTAACTTCGGAATTTTGGAGCGGATTTTCGCATGGATTTTTTCAATTTCAGCAGTAGATCGCAGAGGTCTCAAAAAATCGATTCCTTGGGCAGCTGACAAAAATTCCATCGCAAGAACTCTTCGCGAGTTAGTAACCACTTGGAGTGCTTTTCTGGCGGCCCAAGCGCCCATGCTCACATGGTCTTCTTTATCTGCTGAGGTGGGTATAGAATCCACACTCGCGGGATGACAAAGTGTTTTGTTTTCAGAGACCAAGCTTGCTGCAGCCACTTGGACAATCATAAATCCACTGTTGAGTCCCCCTTCGGGAGCCAAAAAGGCTGGTAATTCTGAAATGACAGGGTTCATGAGTTTCTCAATTCTTTGCTCAGAAATACTTGCAATTTCTGCTACTGCAATCGCAAGAAAATCCATAGCCATTGCAATGGTCTGACCATGAAAATTTCCACCGCTCAGAATTTTTTTCTTTTCTGAAAATACGATCGGGTTATCGGTGACAGAGTTAATTTCTCTCTCTAAAATGGAGCGTACATATTGTAACACATCCCAAGATGCACCATGGACTTGGGGAATGCAGCGCAAACTATAAGGATCTTGCACTTTAGTACAAGTTTTATGACTTTTGGCAATCTCGCTCCCACTTCCAAGCAAAGTTCTCAGATGTTTTGCGGCTCTGACTTGTCCTGGGTGGGCTCTGACTTCGTGGATTTCAGATTCGAAAGGTCCTGTGCTTCCTCTTAAGGCTTCGACCGACATTGCGCCTGAATAACTTGCCATATTGCAGAGATACTCAGCATCTAATAAAGCCAAAGTTCCTAGTCCTGTCATAAACTGAGTTCCATTGACGAGGGCAAGACCTTCTTTTGGACCTAGCTTCAACGGCTTGAGTTCTGCCTTCCGGAGTGCTTCAGCGCCCGTGCATTCCTTTCCTGAAACGCGCGCGCGCCCTTCTCCAATGAGAACTAAAGCCAGGTGCGCTAGAGGAGCCAAGTCTCCACTTGCTCCCACTGAGCCTTGTTCGGGGATGAGGGGACTGATTTCATGATTTAAAAATGCGATCAGCTGTTCAATTAATCCAAGACTTACGCCAGAATATCCCAGTGCGAGTGCATTGGCCCTCAAAAGTAAAATCGCGCGAACATACTTGTCTTCCAAATAATTTCCTACTCCGACTGCATGAGAGCGAATCAAACGGTATTGGAGTTCTTCGATTTTATGGTTCTCAATTTTTACATTGGATAAAAGTCCGAAGCCAGTATTGACTCCGTAGATTGTTTTTCCCGATTGAACCTCGGAGAGTAGATATGCTTGTGATTTTTTTATTTTTTGAATGGCATTTTCTGAAAGCAAAACCTTTCGCTTTAGGAAAACAACCTCACTCACCTCTTCTAGGGCCAGGGGTGTTCCCCCCAATTCTAAAGGCTTCACTTGAGCATCCCCCTTCTCAGTGCTGAGATTGTTTTTTTATAATTCTGACCTGAAAATACGGCCGAACCTGCGACAAAAACATCACACCCTGCTTTCCGTGCAAGGCCAATGTTATCTGCTTTGATTCCCCCATCGATTTCGATGAGAAATTTACGATTTCCCCGGATTTTGGCCAGGTGGCTAATTTTTTTCAATACAGATGGAATGAATTTCTGTCCTCCAAATCCTGGAAATACACTCATCACTAGAACTAAGTCGACCCAGTCTAAGACAGATTCGATAGCCTTTGTAGAAGTATCAGGATTGATCGAAACACCGACTTTGCATTTTTCATCTCGGATTTTTCTGATCCCATTTTTTAAATTCTTGGCCGCCTCCGCATGAATCGTAATGAGATCTGCCCCAGCTCTTGCAAAAGGAGTGATCCATTCTTCGGGTTGACTCACCATTAGATGGCAGTCTAGCGGCAGTCTCGTCAATGGTCTAATCGCTTCGATCACACAGGGGCCAATGGTGAGGTTTGGAACAAAATGACCATCCATAATATCCAAATGTAACCAATCCGCTCCTGCTGCAGCTACGGCTTTGACTTCATTGCCCAGACAAGAAAAGTCAGAGGAGAGTAGCGAGGGTGCGATCAAACCGGTGCCGTGTTTCATTTGGGTTCTGAGCCTACCTCAATGGGGAGCTTCTGACTACGGCCTCGAAGGCCGTTTAAAAATTCAGCTGGAGAGACTTCTTTTTTTCCTTCCCATTGGAGTCTTTTCAGCTCTAACGATCCATCACTTGAGCCTAAGAGGAGCATTCCTGCTTTTTCAAAGAGCATTCCCTGAAATCCCTGAATATCTTTTCTGAGCACTGCTTCTTTGATCTTTA